>JABAYZ010000252.1 GCA_018608735.1 Flavobacteriaceae bacterium
TAAATGCAGTAAACGTAAAAGTTATCTAATACATATACTTCAAGTTTAATAAAAAAGCTCAACATTATGTTGGGCTTTTTTTGTACCCCATTCCTAATTTTTTTAGATCAGGTATTAGGACACGCCCCCTTGCCAATAAAAACGCTAGAATTACACCTCCTAGTTCGGAATAAAGCTGTAGTTTCGCGGCTGTTAAAAAAATGTCTATGAAGCGTATCAGTCAGTATAAAAAACTATTTAGTGTCGAAAACGAAATTGATCTTAAAACTCTCAAAAAGAGTTACCGTAATTTGGTAAAAGAGTGGCACCCTGATAAGTTTCAAGATGGGGATTCAAAAGCGGAAGAAGCCGAGCTCAAAAGCCGTGAAATCATTGATGGATATCATTTTTTGGTAAGCATCGCCCCAGAAACTATCGCTGATAACTTAGAGGTGTATACGGAAACGATTAACAACTCTGGAATTGCAGACTATATTCACAAAGGAATGCTTTTAGAAATCACTTTTTTAGATGGAACTACTTATGAATACTTTGGAGTGACAAAACAGGTCTATATAAAAATGATTAATTCTAACAAATTGAATCGTTTTGCAAAACGTACGATTTATCCAAATTACATTTACAGAAAGTCAAAACGTACCGTTCAGGAGGCTTAAGGCTTAGGAATTTTAAACATACTTTCGTTAGTGACGCGTGTGTACCAATCGCCACCCAGCCGTGCGACGAGGTCTAATTTTACAGGGTCAATCTCATCATTAGCATCTAACACTTCTGAATTCACATGAATATGGACCACTTTGGCAATTACTAATTGACCAGCTCCGCCATGTTCGCCAAGAGAAACAATGTTTTCTACGACACATTCAAATGATATAGGAGATTCTAAAACCCTAGGGGGTTTGACTTTAAGTGATTTCACTTCTGTTAGCCCACTCTCAATAAACTCATTTACCCCTTTGTCATATTCTCTACTGGATTCTGACATTTGCTCTACAATCGAATAATTTACAATATTGATCACCACTTCTTTGGTTTCTATCGCATTTTGTAGGGTGTGCTTTGTCGTATTATCTCGCACGCGTCTTGCTGGAGAAAAAATTAATATAGGCGGGTTGGAGCTAAAAACGTTAAAAAAACTAAAGGGGCTTAGGTTCACATTGCCTTTAGTATCTACAGTACTAGCAAACGCAATGGGTCTTGGCGCAATAGCCGAGGAGAGCAATTTATGAACTGCTCTAGTGTCAATTAATTTGGGGTCAAATGATTTTACAGTTGCCATACAGATTCTTTTTAATTTGCTTTTAAAAGCGTTGATTTTACAGTACCAAATCCAACACGGATGGCTCCTTTTTGACAATGCCCTCTCATGATAACAGTGTCATTATCTTGAATAAATTTACGCGCGCCGCCCTCATTGAGTTCAACAGGTTTTGATCCTGCCCACGACAACTCGAGCATAGACCCATACGAATTTGGATTTTTTCCACTTATAGTGCCTGAAGCCATTAAATCGCCTACATTCAAATTACAACCATTAACGGTATGGTGTGCCAATTGTTGATTCATATTCCAATACATATATTTAAAATTGGATTGACTCACTACGGTTTCTATACAATTTTTTGGTTGTATAGCAACTTCCAAATGGATATCATAGTTTTTAGGCCCTTTGAAATCAAGATATGGTAATACTGCAGGTTCTTGCTGTGGCCCATCGATTTTAAAGGGCTCTAATGCTTCTAAAGTCACTACCCATGGCGACATAGAAGACGCAAAACTTTTGGCCAAAAAAGGCCCTAATGGGACGTATTCCCATTTTTGAATGTCTCTTGCCGACCAGTCATTAAATAAAACTTTACCAAAAATATAGTTATCAGCAGCATCCGTTGAAACAGATTCACCGAGTTTAGTTGATTTCCCAACAATAAAGCCCATTTCCAATTCAAAATCAACTCGTGCAGAAGGTTGAAAAATGGGTTCTGTATTAGGCCCTAAAACAACTTGTCCTTTTGGTCTGTGTACGTTTTCGCCACTTACGATGATAGAAGAAGCGCGTCCATGATACCCCACGGGTAAATGTTTCCAGTTGGGCAGTAACGCATTGTCAGGGTCTCTGAACATGGTGCCAATGTTTGTGGCGTGTTCTATACTCGAATAAAAATCGGTGTAATCCCCAACCTTTACTGGCAAATGCATTTGCACTTCGTTTTGTTTTATAAACACTGAGGGGTGAGATTTTAATACTGAATTTGTGTTGCATAATTCAGATTGAATATAGGTTCTAACTTTTACAGTTGTGGATTTGCCTAAGGCTATAAAATCATTTAAATAGTCAGACTCTAGAACTCGAATGTCAAATTTTAAATCTTTAAATATTCCTAGTTCATAAGCAGCATATACATCTAATACAGTATCTCCAATGGCAACACCAACTCTTTTGACATTATCCGATTCGGAAAAAATACCAAACGGTAAATTATAAATACTAAAATCAGAATTTTGATCAATTTTAATCCAGGTGTGCATATGTTATTTTTTATTAATTAAATCTAAGCCATCATTAATAAGCGTCGTAAATTGTTTGTTATGTTTCAATTTGAGCAACTGCTCATGAATTTCTTTCATTAAAGATAAATCCTTATCATAGACCAATTCATATAGTTCCAATAAGATTAACCATTCTGTGGGGTAGTTGGATTTAACGTCCTCAACTACATCAGCCAAGATGTCAAAATTTGATAGGTTATTTACTCTATGGTTTTTAACTGTTTCATACAATTGATGCAGGTGTTTTTCTGTATCAGTGTAAGCGATTTTGGCAGTTTTGGTTTCTGAAATTGTATAAATAGCTTCAAAAGAATTTGAATCTGCAGGACCAGCAAATGCTGAACAAATTTCTTTTCCTATGGCCATATCATATACGCCCCAACTTGGATCAAACAAGACGTTTTCGTTATAGGTTACCCTACAATTTTTGAAGGAGATAAGAATAATTTTCCCTTGAAGGTCTCTTTTTCCAGTTATGATTTCACCTTCAACGATAATTCCACCTTCAAAATTTAGACGTGTTGTTTTGCCCTCTATTATTCCATAGACTTCCAAGTCTTTTGGAGACATATCTTCAATAGCAATGTTTATGCCTTCTAATTTTCCTAGTGTACTTCCATAACCTCCAGGATGATGTTCAGTTCCATGACCAATCAATTCAGTACCCTGAAAAGATAAGGCTGTAGGGCTTTTGGTTTGAAAATAAATAGGTTTATTATTAGCGTCTAAAACACTATTGAATATTCCAGATATTTGAATTCCGGTACTCAGTTCGATTGTTCCTAATTTCTTAGATGCAATAAGTTTATTGATTCCCTCTAAGCCACCTGTTCGTATTGCCATAGTATTTGCGAATTTTTCTAAAACAAAGCTAAGACTTGCAAAGTTAGGAATCACAAATAATTGTGGTTGAGTGGTAGTAATGTCAAAATTAACTTCTGCAGCTTCAATAGAATAGGGGATTTTTTTCACTTCTTTTTTTAGACACAATTGGCTTTCTTCTATAGATGATAATAGTCCAGCACCATATAATTTGGGGTTTTCTAGCGTACCTATGAGACCATATTCTACGGTCCACCAATGAAGATTTCTGATTTTTGCCATTTCAGAGAGTCCGACCATTTCATTTTGAAGTTTATAAACGGCATTGGTGGCTTCAGCTATTGATAATTTGGTAGAATTGGGGTTTTCTTTTAAAATGGATAACAATCGAATGGCTTCATACAGCTCATCATCTTTAGGAGATGAGATGGCTTTGCATCCAATTTCTCCTAAGCGTCTTAGATATTCTGAATATTCAGGATTCGCAATGATTGGAGCGTGTCCAGCGGCTTCATGAATAATATCTGGAGCAGGGGTGTAATTTATATGGTCAATGGTTCTAATATCCGAAGAAATTACAAGCACGTTATAGGCTTGAAATTCCATAAATGCATTTGGAGGAATAAACCCATCAACTGCTACGGCAGCCCATCCAATGTCTTTCAGAATGCGATTCATGCCTTCCATTTTAGGAATTTTTTCTTGATTTATCCCTGTTTTTTTCAGACCCTTGAGGTAGCTTTTATGTGCAATTTTTGTTAATACACTAATATTTAAACGCATCACATACCGCCATACCGCCTGATTTTGGGCGGTATAATCGTCATAAGGTTGTTGAACGATAAACTTATGAAGATGTTTAGGTAGTTTTTTTGTTACGCTGTTAAATTGCATCTTATCCTCATGAAAGGCTATTTGTTTTATGTCATTCAATTAAAGTGTTCCTCTATTTTCTTGTTCTCTTTCAATAGCTTCAAAAAGAGCTTTGAAGTTTCCAGCACCAAAGCCTCTGGCACCCATTCTTTGAATGATTTCAAAAAACAAAGTGGGTCTGTCTTCTACAGGCTTAGTAAATATTTGTAATAGATAGCCTTCTTCATCTGCGTCAATCATAATGCCAAGAGATTTTAATTTTTCAATATCTTCTGCTAATTCATGGTTGTGATCAGAAAGTCGTTTTGGTACAGAATTGTAATAGTCGTCGGGTGGCGTGCTTAAAAACTCAACGCCTTTTGCTCTCATTTTTGCAACCGTATCAATGATGTCATTTGAAGCAACAGCAATATGCTGTACTCCAGGTCCATTGTAAAAGTCTATGTATTCCTCAATTTGAGATTTCT
>JABAYZ010000053.1:0-3607 GCA_018608735.1 Flavobacteriaceae bacterium
GGTGTCTGTTGCCGTCTGTGCTGCGGCTTACGGGCTCGAACTTAATCGTGCCGCTTTGTGTGGCAGCTAACGCGGGTTGGTGGATTACACAGGATTTTGGCGTGCAACTGCACGGTATGCGGTTTAACGAACACGTTAGATTTTGAGGTTATACTTTATGTCGACAGGCATAGTTCGAATTGTATTGATTGTATTTTGAACATTGAATTCAGAAGTTTGATTATTGCAAGGCTAGCTATACTTTCAGTCTTGTTGATTGTTTTTTGACCACTCGGCAAGGAAATCGGCGGTAAGCCTAATCTTCTTTCCGTAGTTTTCTACTACTCCAGCAGATTTCAATCGACTGACCGTCGCACTCATAGAGTTTCGATTAGTTTTATTGCCCGCAATTCGCCTCGATCTTAATGCATTTAAGACAATTAGGTTTCTACTTTTGGGCCGCTGATCATTTAACAGATCAAGTGTAATAAAAGTCATATATCCGACGCTAATATCCCATTTCTTTGCAAACTTTTTAGGCAAGACATCTAGACGTTCTTTTTCTTTCAGTCCGAATGTGAGCAAATAATCTGCCCCCAAATCTAAGGCGCTTGGTTCGGCAATAAACGCTTCTACTTTAGCCACGCACTCAATTCCCAAAACCTTTCTAACCGGTTCACTCGAAATCTGTGAAATAGCCGTTTGCGGACTGCATCCAAGTATTGCAGACAAGAAACTTAGCCAAATATTCTTGAGGTCCTCGGTCGTGTCTTCATAATATAATGCATCATCATGTTTATCCTGTGCCAGCACGACACCAGAATTATCACCAATTGGAAATATCGAAATTCCGATCAAGGTGCAGCTGCCTCCATTACAGATTATATTCTGCGGCGATACCCTCCCATGATGTAACCCTTGCCTATGCAAATATTGCAATGCTTGGAGACACTGCCGCAACCAACCCTGAACTGAGGTCGGGTCAGCGTCTGCCATACTCTGATCAAGACTTGATCCAGGCACCCAATTTCGACTTACTGCGTAACTATCATTATGTGGAATATGATCCACATCAAATATACGCTCAAGCGACGGATGAAAGCCTTGCATCAGCATTGAAAGGCGGGACTGCACGTGGGGCCAACGGCTTTCTGCTTCACTAACTATCTCTATAACGCAATCAAATTGACCATCATTATGTTTAGCACTCCAAGTTTCTGAAGACTGCGTAGTACTAAGGCGCTCTTCAAGAGTATACTTACCCGAGAGCATCTCACCTTCATTTGGTTCCAAACTTGATTCTAGCTCAGTGCCACTGATCAAGCGCGCCAGTTGGAACTTTAAGACTTCAAGATTTTCTGTACTTTCATCCTCAAACCAATCTGAGATGAGATTATCACCAATTACTTTTGAAGCTTTGCCAAACAAGCGTCTAACCGTTTCTGCCGGGGCATCAATTTCACTTTGAAGGAAACTTGTGTAAAAAGTAACCTCGCAATCATCAGAAACTAGCAGCTCAGATACATCACAATTACATAACGCAAGGCCTCGTGCGTAAATTTGTTCAATCGACGTAAGCGCAAAACGAAGGATCTTAGCCACATCTTTGGGCTCCGGATTCGCATTCAAAAATTCTTCCAGTGCCAGCCCTCGGGGTTTTCGGATAGCCAGAGCGACCTGTTCATCCAACCGCATTAATGGTGCACTAACTGGAACGCCTAGCACACCTGAAAGTTGCTCTAACCGTACGGCCTGATCCTTGAGCCTCTCAATGTCAAAACTTGCTGTAGATGATGTGGTATCTACCTCTTTGACAATCCACTCAGTTTTAAGATCCCCTTGCTCATGCACAGCATCCCAAATTTTTATTTGTCCGTCTGTACCGGTTTGCTTAATTTTATTAAAACCAGAAATGTTTGATTTCTTGGATGGAACCTTACCGATATTTCCTAGTACGTCGATGGCTTTTCTGCGCTGTGACACTGTTATCGTGTAACCATAATCAGTCGTGCAGAACTCTTTTTCGGTTAGTGCATTCACAATAGAATTAGCATCAAATACTCCCAGGTTTTCTTGAGATTTTTTTATCTCGATACCAGAGCCTTGGTGGCCTGTTATGAAAACCATACCCTGACACCACGGAGCGTGTTCTTCTCGCAGAAGTGTTGCTCTAATTCTGCCAGCGTAAACTCGGGAAATTCCATTCGCTTTTGAAAGTGCATTATCAACGCGCCTACCATCTAATAACCAAGAGTTAGCGTCCACAGATAGCCTGCCTGTGTATCCTTTAACGTCTATCAGATAAATCGCATATTTTCCAAAAACGAGAGCGTCCACCTCTTTCAAAACGCCAGTCGGAGTCGGAATTTCTACATTTGTGATAAGCAAGTATTCATGCGGCAACTTATCTTCTAGAAATTCAAATGCCCAGGTCTCTGCCGCGTTAACAGGTTGGCCAATTTTTATATGCTTCGCCATTTAATTGTTTACTTCTGATAATCAATAACGAAAGCGCCTGGCCATCCACCACGAAGATTAATGGATACGTCAATTTTTTCCATTATTTGGATGGTGCTTTTGACGGAAATTAAAATTTTCTCGTAATGAACAGCATCTTTCTCAGTTAATTTTTGACCTGGGCTTCCATTTCTGGGCAGCCTATCTTTCAGCCATTTTTGACAGACCTGATACCCTCCAATCTGAAATCCCCAAATATCTTCAGTAATATTCCTAAATCCAACAGTTTTTGCTGCATTTATCCATACAGAGTTATTCGAATATGATACTTTCTCAATATTAGCGGGTAAAGTTCCCACTTTCAAATCACCATAATTTTTTAGATCAGGAGATTTCATTGTGTGCAACGATACTAGTTTTTGCCCAAGAGCTACCAACTCTTCAAATAATCCAATGTCTTTAGCGATATGTACGCGCGGGAAGTCTATCGTTAAAAGCTCTCCGTATTTATTTCTATATTCAGTGCTATGAAATATAGAATATATATAGAAAAAAACTTTCTCTGGTGTGACAATAGCATTCGCACCCAGCGATAGCTCAACCGCTTTCAAGAAAGCTGGGTTTATGTTTGACTTTTGCTTAGTTTCAAATAGCGAACCAGATCCATTTAAACGGTCGTCCTTAATCCACAAAGGAAATACGATTGTATTTCGATCATGCGAAGCAACCTTATATTCTGCGCATTCCGAAGTAACAAAAACGTTGTTGTAAGGTAAACGGGTAACTCTTCTTGTAGTAAGTAAACCAATATTATCGCCATCAAAAAATTGGGAAGTGATACGCTCTCTCATTATAGTACAAACATGTTTGTTGAAAACGGTATATCGATAGTCAAATGGTCGGTATAAGCATTTTTTAACGGAGTTCAAAACATTGACTGCCGGTAACTCATCCCTAGCCTTTTCGAAGTTCCATTGATTTGTAGAACAAAACCTGTACTTAGACCGCAGTTCTGAATCACTTATTTCTGAATTTAAGAAATCAAAAACATTATCCAAGAGTCTTTGTTTTGAGAAGGCGATTGCAAAACGGTCTTGTTGTGTCACAAACCCTGCACCATAGGCTCTGTGATTATCAGCTTTTCTATCTCCTGTGCCAAAGATATCATATA
>JABAYZ010000053.1:3617-4671 GCA_018608735.1 Flavobacteriaceae bacterium
TCATATAAATGCCATCCCTTTTCAAACTCAGAAATAAGATTTTGGTTTACGTCGATAAACAAAAAGTGAGGTGCGGCTGGGTAAATATTTTTAGTTTCAGCTAGCCGTATGCTATGTGTATCTAGATACAAATAACGTCCTGCCCTACTGCCCCAAACATCATTATAAAAGCAGCTTCTTTCAGGAGTTTTCACCCCAGTTTTTGTGAACAAAGATATTACAACCCCTTGCTGAATATCGAACACATTCTCATTAGACATACCTACGGGCGGCGTTGCAATTTTTCGAGAATCTCCATGGAGGTTAAATAAATGAATATTGTTAAAGTCACTCATAATCGAAGATCGCATATCTCTAAAAATTGGGCCGTCTAAAAAGCCATTATTTGAGATGACAGCTACAATTCCGGTATTAGTTTTTTGAATTTCAGAATGGCACAAGCGCAAAAACTTAGCATAATCGTCGGACAATGCTTGGATTTGTGTCTCTTCCGCCCTAACCGTTACCTTATAACATTCCATAAGGTTTGCAATCCACCGTCCACTATTTTGTGATGATTTTGAATATGGCGGATTTCCGATCACAACCGTGAATCTTTGATCACTCTTGATCGTATTTGCTGCCTCCGCTTCATGTGCTACGGCAGGTATTGCGAAAGCAAAAGTTCCAGAAAAATCTTTAGCAGGCTCAAGAGCATTTGTAAGATATATGCGTGCACGTTCATCGCTCTTAAAACGATAACCAGTCTCATAAAGTTTGAGCCCAATTTTCATATGCGCTATAGCATATGGGGCCATCATTAGCTCATAGCCATGTAGCCGTGGTAGTAGGTGCTCTGGCACATATTGGTTCCAGAATTCCTTAATCTGAGCTTCTCGATTACCTTGCTTCTGCCATTTAGCAGTCATCGTTTTGTAAATGAGATCAATGACCTCTACTGGGAAAGTACCTGTGCCAGTGGCTGGATCAAGAATTTGGACAAAAGCCTGATCGGGAGAAGTGCCTTTTGGTATTTCTAAGTCTGCTGTCCGTTCCGCCAACTCTCCCCAAGTAG
>JABAYZ010000156.1:0-713 GCA_018608735.1 Flavobacteriaceae bacterium
TTGTTTTTCCAAATCGTCTTTCTCTTTTTTGATAATTTATAATGGCTTCATACAAGTTTTCATTTGTAAAATCTGGCCAGTATACATCAGTAAAATATAATTCTGCATAAGCAATCTGCCATAGAAGAAAATTACTGATGCGTTTTTCGCCACTTGTTCGGATCAATAAATCAACATCCGGCAAATTCCGGGTGTAAAGATGCTGATTAATTAGCGTTTCATCAATACTTTCGACTGAAATTATATTATTTTTAACTTTATCACAGATTTGTTTCGTCGCATTTATAAGTTCATCCCTAGAACCATAGCTTAATGCTAGCGTTAAAGTCATTTTTGAATTCGCTCTAGTTTCATCGATAACGTGAAGTAATTCCTTTTGAACACGTGATGGTAAATGCTCAAGGTTTCCGATGGCATTCAATCGAATACTATTCTTTTGTAACGTATTCATTTCGTTTTTTAAAGAAGAGATCAATAGTTGCATCAATGTTTTTACTTCTAGTTTTGGGCGGTTCCAGTTTTCAGTTGAAAAGGCATACAGCGTTAAATTCTCAATCCCTAGCTCTGCACAAGTCTCAACGGTGGTTCTAACAGATTTAGTTCCATTTTCATGCCCAAAGACCCTAAGGCGCCCTTTTTCTTTTGCCCAACGCCCATTCCCATCCATAATGATGGCAATATGCTTCGGAAGACTTTGTGAATGTATACTAGAT
>JABAYZ010000156.1:723-4669 GCA_018608735.1 Flavobacteriaceae bacterium
GGTGTAAGTTAATGTAAAACCACTAAATACATACCAATCTGTGTTATTAAAATTACCAAAACGCCTAATTTTTTTTAATTCTTCCGCATCCGCCTCGCTACCATCTATTTCATCAGAAAACGTATAACGCGCCCCTACTTCGACAGCAATGATAATATGTGCTGTTAAAGTTGTTTTGAACCCCAAAGTTATAGGAATCCCAAAAGCATTACTTCGTGTTTTTTCTGAGACTAAATCTGTGTTTGAAAAATAAAAGTTTGGATGATTCAGCATACTTATTCCTGTATAGATATAAGGAGTCGACATCGAAACCCCTTTATGGAGGTCAAAATCTAAAAAGTTAAACTCTATTCCCGCTGAGGCTTCCAAAGTTTTGGAATTGAAACTATATCCTCGTAATGTTCGTCGTGGATCACTTGATTTAGTGTCATCAGCGGATAAAACGGCGTAAATTAAACTTGCTCTAAAGGAATGTCTTGGGCTCCTGTTCCATTTAAAAACCCCACCAAAAGCAATTTTATTGGGGTTAACATAAGTTGTAGAACCTACATCGCCAATGAAATTACTACCACCAACAAATCCACCAATTTCATAAATTTGAGAAAAACTCAAGCTAGAACTGAGAAGCATTCCAAGAAAGGTGAACGTTAGTTTCATTGTAAATTAAAAGTCCGCAAATATAATACTTTAGAGATGTAACATGAAATTTGTTGACATGCTAATCACTAAACTTAATTTCTTGAGATATATTGCTTAGTTGCGTGGGTCTGCGCCCCACAATAGCTTTTTTCGAAGTGTTTCCAAAAATCGATCTCCTTTTAGCTCAATCATATGAATAGAAAAAGGTGCTTTTTGAATGGTTATTGTTCTGTTATTTTCTAAGGTATTAATCCTCGAATCTAAAGATACTAGGTGATGAGATTCGCGACCACTCACTTTTAGTTTTATAATTTTATCACTTGAAATGACCAACGGACGTGCATTAAGGTTATGCGGCGCTATTGGGGTTAAGACTAAGCTATCGGACTCCGGTATAATTACAGGCCCTCCACAACTTAAGGAGTATCCTGTAGATCCTGTTGGTGTAGATACGATAAGTCCATCGGCCCAATATGACGTCAGATACTCGTCGTCCAACCACGTTTCAACAGAAATCATAGATGTTGTGTTTTTTCGGCTTACTGTAATTTCATTCAAAGCAAAGTCTAATTCAAAACAAGCGTCCGTATTATCAACACTAATTTTCAGTAAACTACGCTTAGAAACTCGGTAATTTCCTTCAAAAATTTCATCCATAGCTTCATGGATTGTATTCATCGGTATAGTGGCCAGAAACCCTAATCTTCCCGTATTGATGCCCACTATGGGGATCATTAAATCTTTTACAAACGTAATCGCTCTTAGAATTGTACCGTCGCCACCAATACTAATTAGCAGCTCAAAAGAAGCATCCAAAACGTCAAAAGTTTTTACTTGATAAGCGTTGAGATCAATATCGGAATCGGATAGAATAGAGGCGTGAAAGTTTTTTTCAAAAACAACATTGGCCTTTCTTATTTTTAAATAGTCAATAAGTGTTTGAATGGTACTTTTTGAGCGTTCATTATAATGGGGGCCATAAACAGCTATTTTCATTTGCGTTGATTTTATCACTTAAAGGTTTAAATATTTGTCTAAATATGCGGAGCGTTCTTTGAGCGTTCGCATAAACCCATCGTCTTCATGCCCAGAAATAATAGTGTAGCCATAGCGTCTAAACGCTTGAAAAACACTACTTAATCCAGAGTTTCCGATTTTAAGCGTAATTTGTGTCAAGTTATTTTCCGTTTTGGATATAAAGGCACCCAGTAGCTTGGCGTTATTAGATTCTACAATTTGACTAATTTCACTAAATGAAAAATCATTGTAGTTTTTTTCGACAACAATAATACCCCCTGGTTCAGAGAAAAAAGGCGTTTTATTGAACAATGAAATGATATCATTTAAGGGGTAATACCCTAAATAGTTATTTTGAGCATCCAAAACAGGCATGATGTTACTGTCATTTTGAGCAAATGCATCTAAAACATCAAGCCAAACGGTGGAGTCCCGAACAAAAAAACCTTCAATCGCATACAGTACATCAGAGACAATCTGATCAGATTCAAAACAGTATACATCGGTTTCCGACAAACAGCCTAAGTATACACGGTCTTTTAAAATCGGAACATGAGAATAGGTTAGTTGTTTAAAAACAGCCTGTAGTTCCTTTACAAGTGTTTCAGGACTTGAAGGATTTAGATCGTTTATAATAAATTGATTTAAAGGCATGTGTTCGTTTTAATCATATGCAAATTAATCAAAAATAATAGACTTTAAGCGTAATCTACTTTGTATTTTTGTTTCAAATTTATTTTTTTATGACGAAGTTAAGTGTAAACATCAATAAGATTGCCACTCTAAGGAACTCAAGAGGAGGCGATACCCCTAATGTGGTACAGTTTGCCAAAGATGTCCAAGAGTTTGGAGCACAAGGCGTCACGATTCACCCACGCCCAGACCAACGCCACATCCGATACCAGGATGCCTACGATCTAAAGCAAGTCGTATATACAGAGTATAATATTGAGGGGAACCCAATTCCAGAATTTATAGACATGGTTCTAAAAATTAAGCCCACACAAGTCACTTTAGTGCCCGATGCAGAAGATGCGATTACCTCCAATGCAGGTTGGGATACCATTAAGCACAAGGGTTTTTTGACCGAAATTCTCCAAGAATTTAAGCAAAATGGTATCAGAACATCCGTATTTTTAGACCCTGTGCTAAAACAAGTTGATGGTGCCAAAGCTATTGGTGCAGACCGGATTGAATTGTATACCGAAGCTTTTGCACATCAATTTTCCCTTGGAAACAAAGACGCCATGATCCCTTATACTGAATGTGCAAATCACGCTTTGCAGTTAGATCTTGGATTAAATGCAGGTCATGACTTGTCGCTAGAAAACATTCAGTTTTTTAAACAAAACTCCCCAGGATTGTTGGAAGTATCTATTGGGCATGCGCTCATTTCAGAAAGCTTATATCTAGGTGTAGATAATGTTATTAATATGTACCTGAATAAGTTAAAATAATGCAGTTACATTCCAATATTATAGGAGAGGGTAAACCATTCATTATTCTCCATGGATTTTTGGGGATGGGCGATAATTGGAAAACCCTCGCAAAACAGTTTTCAGCTTTAAGCTTTCAAGTTCACCTAGTTGATCAGCGAAACCACGGACGCAGTTTTCACGATTCAGAATTTAATTATGATGTATTAGCCACAGACTTAAAAGCCTATTGTAGTCATCATAATCTAAAAGACATCATACTTTTGGGGCATTCAATGGGTGGAAAAACAGCCATGCTTTTTGCTGCACTTTATCCTGAAATTGTTTCAAAATTAATTGTAGCCGATATAGCCCCACGATTTTATCCAGTGCATCACGATGCTATTTTGGAAGGCCTATCTTCCTTAGATTTTGAACAAATAACCTCAAGAAAAGAGGCGGAAATTCAGTTATCCAAATATGTTCAAGATGTTGGGACGCGTCAATTTTTATTGAAAAATATTTACAGAATTTCTTCGAATGCTTTAGGGCTTCGAATAAATTTAAAAGCCCTTAGAACAAATGTTTTTGAAGTGGGAGAAGCCTTGCCAACCACATTAAATTTTCAAAAAGACACTCTGTTTTTGAGAGGCGATAAATCAGAATATATTTCGACTCAAGATGAACCTCTGATTAAGCATCAATTTCCAAGCGCAATCATCAAAACAATTTCAAATGCAGGCCATTGGCTACATGCCGAAAACCCAGTAGAATTCTACAATCGTGTTTGTGCGTTTATCACTTGATACACATAAGCTTGAAAATGTTTGTAAGGCATTAAAAATATTGTATTTTTGCCACCCAATTTTTATTTC
>JABAYZ010000085.1 GCA_018608735.1 Flavobacteriaceae bacterium
AAGTCATACGGCGAACTTAACCTGTTCGAAGGACTTTCATTTAGTATTCATAAAGATCAAAAAATAGCATTTGTTGCCAAAAACGGCACCGGAAAAACATCTATTTTAAATATTTTATCTGGAAAAGACTCTCCAGATACGGGTCAAATCGTTTATCGAAAAGGCTTGCGGACCACCTTTCTATCTCAGGAACCTGTATTAGATCAAAATTTGACTATTGAAGAAACGATTTTAAAATCCGAAAATCCGATTTTAAAAGTTATAAACACCTACCATGAAGCCCTCGAAAACCCCGATGACAGTAAGCTCTACCAATCGGCTTTTGATGATATGGAACGTTATCAGGCTTGGGATTTTGAAACCCAATACACACAAATCCTTTTTAAGTTAAAACTTGAAAATTTAGACCAAAAAGTAAGTGCACTTTCTGGAGGACAACAAAAGCGTTTGGCTTTGGCCAATACCCTATTAAGCAAACCGGATTTACTCATTTTGGATGAACCTACCAACCATTTGGATTTAGAAATGATTGAATGGTTAGAATCCTTTTTTGCAAAAGAAAACATTACTCTATTTATGGTCACGCATGATCGGTATTTTTTGGAGCGTGTCTGTTCAGAAATTATCGAATTGGATGAAGGTTGTATTTATAACTACAAAGGGAACTACTCTTACTATCTTGAGAAAAAAGAAGAACGTATCGAGCGTGAAGCCATAGAAACCAATAAATCCAAACAACTCTTCAAAAAAGAACTGGGATGGATGCGTCGTCAACCCAAAGCACGAACAACCAAATCCAAGTCAAGGATTGATGATTTCTATGAAATAAAAGAACGTGCTAGTAAACGTCGAAATGACCATGAGGTTCAGTTAGAAATCAATATGGAGCGTTTAGGCAGTAAGATTTTAGAAATCCATAAAGTCTCCAAAGCATTTGATGAAAAAATAATTTTAGACAAGTTTGAATATGTCTTTCAACGCGGCGAACGTATTGGAATTATAGGCAAAAATGGAACTGGAAAATCTACATTTCTAAATATGATTACAGGCGGTTTAAAGCCTGATAGCGGAAAAATTATAGAGGGCGAAACCATTAAGTTTGGGTATTACACTCAAGATGGCATCAAAGCGAAGCCGATGCAAAAGGTTATTGATGTCGTGCGTGAATTTGGAGACTATATCCCATTAATGAAAGGGAAACAAATTAGCGCTCAGCAATTGCTCGAACGCTTTTTATTCAGTCGAAAAAAGCAATATGATTTTGTCGAAAAACTCAGTGGAGGCGAACGAAAACGACTGTATTTATGTACCGTATTAATCCAAAACCCTAATTTTCTAATTCTGGATGAACCTACCAATGATCTGGATATTGTTACGCTCAATGTTTTAGAAAACTTCTTACTCGATTTTCCGGGCTGTTTGTTAGTTGTATCGCATGACCGTTACTTTATGGATAAAATTGTCGATCATTTATTTGTCTTTCGTGGCGAAGGTGTAGTCGAAGATTTTCCTGGAAATTACTCCGATTTCAGAACCTATGAAGACAGCACACCCGTAGTATCAGAGCCCAAAAAAACACCCCCTACAAAAGCAGCTACAGAAAATCAATCCGAAGCTAAATTAAGTTTCAATGAACAAAAAGAACTCAAAAATATTGAGAGTAAATTGAAATCGCTAGAGTTTGACAAAAAAGAAATTGAAGCTAAATTTCTTGTTCCAGATATTGATATGGATACTATAGGCACCTTATCAGATGAATTAAAACACTTAAACAAAGCCATTGAAGACAAAGAATTAAGATGGTTAGAATTAAATGAAAAGCTGAATTGAACCCCTTAATTTCATACTTAAAATTTTGGTGGCACTCCAAAAATGAACACGGCGTCCACTCCCCTTTTGTGTATCATTTAGTAACCAAATGTTTTTATGATCGTACACTACACACTGCCTATCTGCATGTTTCCAAAAACGATTCAAAGTCAAAATTCTTAATTCGCTTAGGGGCATATTTTAAGTTTAAAAACTGTTTTGTTGTAGAAACCATTGACCCAAAACTTAAGCATGCCTTAAGTCTAAACCATAACATATCAGTATTCAAAACGATTAATGAAGTAATGGATGCTCAACAAACACTATCAAAAGCACCATGTTTGATTTACTTGGATTTAAACAACATTGAAAAGCATTCGACCACAAACTTATTAAAACTTTGTCACAACGATTCCTTGATTCTTATTCCCTCCATTCGAGAAACGAATACCCAGTGGAAACACTGGAATCAACTAAAATCTGTGCCAGAAGTTTCAGTATCTATTGATACGTTTTATTGGGGGCTATTATTTTTAAGATCCGAACAACCAAAAGAACATTTCACAATAAGACTCTAATCGCTTGCAGATTGAAATATTACTTTTAACTTTAGGGCAGATTATCACAAGTAACCAAAACATCAACACATGAAAATTTACACAAAAACAGGAGATAAAGGCACTACAGGTCTAGTTGGAGGCACTCGTTTGCCTAAACATGATTTGAGACTAGAATGTTACGGTACTGTTGATGAATTAAACTCCTACCTTGGTTTAATCCGTGATCAGGCAATTTCAGATGGCAGCAAAGCCGTACTCATTGCCATACAAGAACAGTTATTTATCATTGGTTCACTTTTGGCAACTGCCCCTGAAAAACTTAAGGACGACACAAAAAGAAAACGTCTCGGGATTACTTTGATGAACGCTGATTCAATCACATTTTTAGAAACGGAAATTGATGCTATGAATTTAGCGTTAACTCCAATGACGCATTTCATTTTGCCTGGAGGTCATCAAACCGTGTCATTCTGTCATATTGCACGTTGTATTTGTCGCCGTGCAGAGCGGGCCATCTCTAAACTCAATATTGATCAACCCACCCAACCCGAAATACTCATCTATTTAAATCGCTTATCGGACTTCATTTTTGTGTTGGCACGAAAATTGTCAAATGAACTGCAAGTAGAAGAAATCAAGTGGATTCCAAATAAACCCTCTTAATTCTTAAGACTAATATTACAAATCTCTGTCTAACACTTTTTAGTCTAGCAGATGATATTTGAACGTTCATAACTTTATTGACGAAATAAATGCTTTTTTACTTGATTTTTTCATGTAAAAAATTATTTTTGCAAAAATTAAATATTCAACACATGTATTGGACACTAGAACTAGCCTCTTATCTAAGTGATGCCCCTTGGCCAGCCACTAAAGACGAATTAATAGATTATTCTATTAGAACAGGAGCTCCACTAGAAGTTGTGGAAAACCTTCAATCCATTGAAGATGAAGGTGACTCTTATGACTCAATCCAAGAAATATGGCCTGATTATCCATCAGACGAAGATTATCTTTGGAATGAAGATGAATACTAAAAACTCAAAAATTATTTTAAAAAAGTCTCATTTGAGACTTTTTTTTTGCTTTATTTCACAAAGAAAATAACAACAAACTGTATCTTTGACTGTCTTTACATTTAAAGATTATTAAAATAAAACCCAAAAATGAGTTTACTGAATTCGATACTAAAAGTATTCGTTGGAGATAAATCCAAACAAGACGTGAAGGTTATCATGCCGATCGTTAACAAAATAAAAACATTTGAGGCCGCTACTGCAGCCTTGAGCAATGATGCTTTAAGAGCAAAAACGCAAGAGTTCAAAGCGATAATTATTGAGGGCTGCAAGGCGCTCGAAGATCAGATTGCTGAACTCTATGTGGAAGCCGACACGACAGAAGATATTGACAGAAAAGAAGATATTTATCAAGAAATTGATGGCCTAAAAGACGATGTATATGCCAAAACTCAAGAGGTTTTGGACGCGATTCTTCCCGAAGCATTTTCTGTAATCAAAGAAACCGCCAAACGTTTTGTGAACAATTCCCAAATTGAAGTGACCGCAAGTCCTTATGATAGAGAACTTTCGGGTACTAATGATTATGTGACTTTGAATGGCGATAAAGCCCTTTGGGCCAACTCTTGGGATGCTGCCGGAAAACCAATCACTTGGGATATGGTGCATTATGATGTACAGCTTATTGGTGGTGTTGCCATGCATCAAGGGAAAATTGCTGAGATGCATACTGGAGAAGGAAAAACACTCGTAGCAACGCTTCCAGTATACCTTAACGCCATTACAGGTAAAGGAGTTCACCTTGTTACGGTAAATGATTATTTAGCAAAACGAGATAGTGCTTGGATGGCGCCTATTTTTCAGTTTCATGGCTTAAGCATTGACTGTATTGATTATCATAAGCCAAATTCTCAAGAACGAAAAAACGCTTACAATGCCGATATTACTTACGGTACTAATAATGAATTTGGATTTGATTACTTGAGAGATAATATGGCACACACGCCAGATGATCTTGTGCAACGTCCCCATCATTATGCGATTGTAGATGAAATTGATTCGGTATTGATTGATGATGCACGAACGCCTTTGATTATTTCAGGGCCCATTCCTCAAGGAGACCGCCATGAGTTTATGGAACTGAAACCCAAAGTAGAAGATATTGTGGGTATTCAACGTAAGTACCTCACAGGGGTTCTTGTCGAAGCTAAAAAACTAATTGCTACAGGAGACACCAAAGAAGGCGGTTTCCAGTTGTTACGTGTGTTTAGAGG
>JABAYZ010000301.1 GCA_018608735.1 Flavobacteriaceae bacterium
ACAGGACGGACGGTGCTATCGGGGAGGTCAGTAATACGAATGTACATCAATCCATCCACCGCATTATTAAAAAGCGGATCAACATTAAAAGCAATCAAGCGCGCATTTTGTTTGATGTACTTTTTGAGGAGTACAGGCAGTCGCAAGACTCCGGGTTCAATTTCATCAATAATTTTATCGAACTTATTCAAATCAGCTGCCGTGGCATCAAACACAAAATCTTTGTCCGCATCTTTGAGTTTCACCTTAAATTCTTTTTTAGGGTGGACGTATTGTGCCAAATACGGATCGTAGTAATGCGATCTCATAAATTCAATCATCAAGGATTTAGAAAAATTTGAAAACTGATTACTAATACTCACCCCGCCAATAAGGTATTTGTGATCCGGAAAACGGAGTGTAGTATGTACAATTCCTTTCCAAAGCAAAAACAATGGCATGGGTTTTTGCTGATAGGCTTTTATAATAAATGCGCGACCTAGCTCAATGGACTGGCTCATCATGGTATGGAGTTCGGGCTCAAAACGGAACAGGTCTTGCAGGTAAAAGCCATCAATGCCTTTGGTTTCAAAAATTTGACTTCCGAGCCCCATGCGATATGCCCCCACAAGACACTCTTTCTCAGAATCCCATAAAAACATATGCTGGTAATAGTAGTCAAATTTGTCTAGGTCTATGGCTTTATTGGTACCCTCTCCAATGTCTCTAAACGTGATTTCACGTAAGCGTCCAATTTCGTGTAAGATGTTCGGAATCTTAGCTGCAGGGGCTAAATAGACTTCGTAATTTTTACTCGTTAAAAGCTTATGGTTTTCGGCTTTCAAAGCGGCGACTTCTGCTCTCATCATTTCAGCTGATACAGGGGTGACAATTTTTTTTGGCGTTTTAGTCACTTTTAAACTTGAGGATATATTGGTTAGAATTTTCACCTTTTCAAAAGTATTTGAAAGCATATAGGTTTTTCGTCTGACAAAGTCCGAAAAGCTTTCTAAAGTTTCGTGTTCTTTTTGATCTTTGACAGGAATCGGTTTTCCGATTCTTACCCTGATTACACGTTTCTTTTGTGTTAGCAATTCGGAAGGAAGTTTGGCGGTTCTGAGGGTGTCACTTAGTTTTGAAAGCTTGTAAAATAAGGGGCTATTTTTTGCGTGAAAATAAATGGGAACAATCGGTACTTCTGCACGTTGGATGAGTTTCATGGCTGCGGGTTCCCATGGCTTATCAACCATTAATTTACCGTCCTTGTAAGTGGAAACTTCCCCTGATGGAAACACCCCTAAAGGGTGTCCGTTTTGAAGGTGTAGCAATGCATTCTTAAAACCAGTAATACTTGACTTGGCGTCTTTGTGGTTTTCAAACGGATTTACGGGCATGATATACGGCACTAAAGGCTGAATACGGTGCAATAAAAAATTGGCGATGATTTTAAAATCACTCCGTTGTTCGCGCATTAATTTTAACAATAAAATCCCGTCTATTCCACCAAGGGGGTGGTTGGAAACCGTGATGTATGCACCGTCTTTTGGGAGTCGTTTTAAATCTTCTTCTGGTATTTCAAACCGAATTTGAAAATCGGATAAGAGGGCATTTAAAAAATCAACATCGGTTTTGTGTTTATTCCGATTGTAGATTTTATTAATAGTAGAAATCTTCAATACTTTCATTAACACCCAACCAATAAATGTCCCGATAATTCCTAAGTTATCGACCTTAATGGCTTTCGCAATTTCTTTAGAAGTTACAATACTCATAATGTTTTGGTCTTAAAAACACACACTCGTTTTTATAAATAAACAGCGGGCTTATTTAGTTATGATTTGTACAATTTCTGGCGTAATTTGTTTTAAAAGAATCTCTTTTTGAGCTTCAAGATCATTAATGGCTTGTGGGTTATAATGTCTTATGGTATATAATTTGACCCCTTTATGTGCGGAGACTTTATACTTCGCTTTTAAATGTAATAACAGACGCTCTAAGGTATTGTAGTTGTTTTCTATACATATTGAAAAACTAATTGCAGAGTTTTGTAGCATGCTGACTTTCATCTTATACTCGTGCAATAGGCTAAAGATATGACTTATATTGTCTTCGACTATATAAGAGAAATCTAAGGATGAAATCGAAATTAAAATTTGATTTTGTTTTAAAATATAACAAGGCACTTTTGGGTTTAGGTCCAAATCTTTCCCAACGGTAGTGCCGCTATTTTCAGGGTTTAAAAAGGATTTGACATACAGAGGGATCTCTTTGCGTTGCAAAGGTTGAAGCGTTTTTGGGTGAATCACAGATGCTCCATAATACGACATCTCAATGGCTTCTGTGTAGGATATTTGATGCAGTAATTCTGCATTTTCAAAATAACGTGGATCAGCATTAAGCACGCCAGGGACGTCTTTCCAAATGGTCACGGAGTTGGCGTTTAAACAATAGGCAAACACCGCGGCAGTATAGTCACTCCCCTCTCGGCCAAGTGTGGTTGTAAAGTTATTGACATCACTCCCCAAAAAGCCTTGAGTAATGTTTAACTTTGTGTTATCTACATTTGTTGAAATCAACGCTTGTGTTTGGATCCAGTTAATTTTTGCATTTCTATAATAGTTGTCTGTTTTTATGAATTCCCTGACATCCAGCCAGGTATTTGCCACACCAATTTCATTTAAATAATAACTGATAATGGTGGTGGAAATCAACTCGCCAAATCCAATGACTTGATCATAAACAAAGTTGTAGTTTGGAGATTTATTATGATCAAAAAACTGAATAATTTCTTGAAATAACTGGTCTACAGTTCCAAAAACGAGATGGTGTTCATTTTCAAATAAATCCAAGAGAATATTATTGTGATATTTTTTTACATCTTGTATCGAGCTTTGAAGTTCGTGTTTGGCATCAAAATAATTTGCAATCACGGTTTCCATCGCATTAGTCGTCTTTCCCATGGCCGAAACCACGATGAGAGTATTACTATAGCCAACTGTTTTTAACACATGGGCTAAGTTTTTTACGCCTTCGGCATCCTTAACGGAAGCCCCACCAAATTTAAAAATCTGCATTAGTTTAGTTTTGAAATGTAATTATTAATTCCTTGTTCGTCTAATTGGACAACATTCCAGTCTCGCATCACATTAGCCCCTTTTCGCTCATAAAATTCGATTGCGGGTGCATTCCAATCAATGACTTCCCAACAGACGCGTTTAACGTTTTTATGCGCCGCATAAAGAACCACTTGATCCAAAAGTGCCGATCCCACACCATGACCCCGCATACGCTCTGAAACAATCAAATCCTCCAAGTGTAAAACGGTACCTTTCCAGGTTGAGAATCGGGTGTACACCAGTGCTATTCCAACGACTTCCTGATCTACTTCGGCCACAAAACAATCAAATTCTGCACGTTTTCCAAAGCCTTTGGCAATCAAATCGGTCGCCGTAATTTCGACGGCATTAGGTTCTTTTTCAAAAATGGCAAGCTCAGTGATCAAATTTAAAACTTGCTCCATATCGCTAGTAATTGCTTTTCTAATGTGATAATTCATAGACGGTGTTTGAAATTCAAAGATACTTAAAAGCCTTTTAAATTTATCTCATAAAATAGTAACGAAAAGGTTGTAGTTACTTAAAAATTTAGATATTTGTACAAATATTGACTCAAATGCCTCAAAAACACCAAACACTCGGTGAATTTATCATCGAACACCAATCATCTTTCAAATATACTTCTGGCGAATTATCAAGACTTATCAACTCCATACGACTGGCTGCTAAAGTGGTCAATTACGAAGTCAACAAAGCCGGCTTAGTGGATATTTTGGGTACTGCTGGCGATACCAATG
Source organism: Flavobacteriaceae bacterium (assembly GCA_018608735.1). Classification (GTDB taxonomy): domain Bacteria; phylum Bacteroidota; class Bacteroidia; order Flavobacteriales; family Flavobacteriaceae; genus Hel1-33-131. The sequence continues at coordinate 3,833 of JABAYZ010000301.1, forward strand.
TCCAGGGAGAAGATCAACAAAAACTGGACGTGTATGCCAATGAAAAATTTATTCAAACCCTTGTCAACCGGAATATAGTATGTGGCATTGCAAGTGAAGAAGAAGACAGCTTCATAGCCATCAATAGCAACGATCAAAACCATCAAAACAAATACGTTGTACTTATAGATCCCTTGGATGGGTCCTCTAATATTGATGTGAATGTTTCAGTAGGGACTATTTTTTCAATTTATAGACGAGTGACCCCTGTAGGTACTCCCGTTCAAGATCAGGATTTTTTACAAAAAGGGCGCGAACAAGTTGCAGCAGGATATATTATTTATGGAACATCGACCATGTTGGTATACACCACTGGTGATGGTGTCAATGGGTTTACCTTAAATCCTGCAATTGGCACATTTTATTTATCTCACCCGCAAATGCAATTCCCTAAACACGGGACTATTTATTCTGTCAATGAGGGTAATTATATTCACTTTCCACAAGGGATTAAAAACTACATCAAATACTGTCAAATGGAAGAAGGCGATCGTCCCTATACATCACGATATATCGGATCTTTGGTGTCGGATTTTCATAGAAATATGATCAAAGGCGGGATTTATTTATATCCTACAAGTTCCAAAAATCCGAACGGAAAATTACGATTATTATACGAATGTAACCCCATGGCATTTTTGGCCGAACAAGCGAATGGGAAAGCTAGTGATGGAATCGATCGAATTTTGGACATACAGCCCACGGAACTGCATCAGCGTGTGCCTTTTGTGTGTGGCAGTAGGGCTATGGTAGACAAAGCAGAAGCATTTATGCGCGA
>JABAYZ010000300.1 GCA_018608735.1 Flavobacteriaceae bacterium
AACTCAATTCTATATCTGCATTTGCAAAGTAACCTTTTGTTACATATTGGCCGAGCGCTTTGTCGGCAAATACGGGAACGCGCTTCCCAGAAAGATCACTAACTGACTCAATGCCACTGTCTTTACGTACGATATAGGCGGTCCGAAACGGCATGAGCGTTGCAACCATGCGCAAGTTTTCATTCGGACGACCCTCCGACATCTCAATACCCTTAACGGCATGGGTCAATTGTACGATGTTCGATATGCCAAATTCTAATTCGCCAGCATTTACTAGAGGAATGTAATCAGCGGTGTTAGCTAACTCCTGAGGACGCATCTGAAGTTCGCCAACGTCTGAAATCGCTGCCGCCAGAGTACGACCAACTTGACTTGTTCCTCCCCTCGCTGTGGAACCAAGAGCCGCTATGTCCGCGGCCACCATTGTTGCCGCGAATGAAAACGCAACGGCAAAACCGCCTAGTGCTTTAGCTTTCACGCCTATATATTTGTTAATGTTCATATTTTTCTCCCTATTTTTAGTGTTTTGAAAACAATACACCATGTCCATCAAATTGATCTTTGATGTTCATCGCTCTTAGTGCATGCCAATAAGTTGCGGAATTAATTGCTACGAAAGGTTTGCCGTATTCAGTCTCTAATTCTAAGCATAATTCACACATACTTAAATTTGTTCCTACTTGAACAAATGCATCAATATCGTCTCCATCCATTTCAGCCACATGTGCTCTTAGCGTCTCTTTTTGAACTTGCGCGATTGCAACTGGACTTGGACATTTTAACCCTCTAAATTGACGCACTTCAAATCCACAGTCTTGAAAAAACAGCGTCACATTTTTGTCCGAAATTGGAAAATAAGGAGAAATCACTGCGATTTTCTTTGCTCCATGTAGATTAAGAGCAGCCTCACAGGCGAACGAACCGGCGGACACGTTCAAACCACAATGCTCGGATAACTGCTTCATCCGTTCTTCCGAAGCTTTTCTTCCATCCCAAAACATCAGCGCAGACATTCCCATTATTAAATAATCTGGTTCTGATGTTGTGCAACGATCGACAGCATCGTAAAGTGTCGCACCAATTGCTTCTACCAATTCAACAAATTCTTTATCATTGGAAACGCGCATATTAGGAACGTGAATTCGTCCAAAATGATTTGTAACACCATCCACGCGTAGATCGTCCATGTCCGGCTGAACTATAGTATTCGTAGACGGAGCCACCACCGCAAATTTACATCGCCAACCACGCGCATCTTTTGTCAAAACGATCTCCACGTTTGTTCACTACCTTCAATGAACGCACACGACCTTATGATTCGTCAAGAATTTGTCCGGACAAATTGTTGACGCGTCCTAGACTATCACTTACTAATTAAGAGAAGATAATAAATTGATGATCGGACAAATGGCAAAAACATTGAAAGAGCAATTAGAATCTGGCGATTTCATCACGGCGCCTGGTGTGTTTGATATGATTTCAACATTGATCGCGACTAGGATGAACTTTCCAGCACTTTACGTGACTGGGTACGGAATTTCCGCATCTTATATGGGACTACCAGACGCAGGAATAATGACGTTCACGGATATGGAAACCCAGATTCGTAAAATTGTTGCAGCTACAGACAAGCCCGTGATAGCCGATGCGGATACAGGATATGGTGGGCTTTTAAATGTGCGACATACCGTTAAAGCATATGAGAACCTCGGTGTATCAGCTATTCAAATAGAGGATCAAGAATACCCTAAAAAATGTGGACATACCCCCGGAAGAAGGGTTATCCCCACCTCAGACATGGTCACCAAGATTAAAGTTGCTGTGGATACTAGGACTAAAGATGATTTTTTAATCATCGCTCGGACTGACAGCAGGACAGGCCTCGGCATTGAAGAGGCTCTGAGCAGAGCGGTTGCATTCGAAGAAGCCGGTGCTGATATCATCTTCGTCGAAGCACCTGAGACTGATAGCGAAATGAAGATGGTCAACGAGGCCATCAAAAAACCAACATTAGCGAATATGGTGTCTGGGGGTAAAACACCCATATTCTCGTCTGCTGCACTTCAGGATATGGGATATTCGATAGCTATACACCCAGCTTTAGGCTTTTTGGCGATGGGTGAAGCTCTGAAAGCTGCTTACACGACACTTGATACAACTGGTAACGTGGCAGGCGTAGCATTAGAAGACTTTGGTGAATTCAGCAAAATCATGGGATTTGAAGACGTTTGGGACTTCGAAAAGAAATGGGCAAATGGATAAATCACCTCTCAGCCTTTAGATTTATCTCAGTGAGATAACTATATCGTTCTTGACTGTAATGCTGGTTGAAGGAAGCTAGTCTAATCTTCCCACCAAAATAATAGCTTCGCAGAATCCCCAATGTCGGCTCGCCAACATTAATTTGTAGCATCTTCGCAGCCGAAGCGCTTGCTTTGAGAGCAAACGTTTCCTGCTTAACCTTATTAATCGCAACTCTAAATTTTGTCTCTAATCCGACATAAATAGGACCGCCACCTCGGATTGTTTCAAGAGCATAATCGATCTCAGAAGATTCAATATAACTTTCAACAAGTGCAATAATTTTGTGATCTACTGTTTTACGAAGGCTTAAAATCTTTGTTAGCGAACCATCTTTCTTAAATTGTAATTTCGGGTATATATTTTTAGTATTAACGACCTCATCCACACTCTGAATTTCTAGCCATGTCTTTTGTGCATAATTAGTCAAATCTTCCAGTGAAGTATAAGTATGCGCATAGCCACCTTCCGATGTCAGACTTATAACTATGGTACCTGCACCACGCTCGGTTTTGACTATTTTTTCTGAAGCTAATTTTTTGATAGCTTCACGGACAGTAAATCGTGATGCTTCAAAGCGTTCACACAGCTGTGTTTCTGGTGGTAGCTTGGTTCCAAGGGGGTATCGTGCAGAGCCGATTTCAGCACGCAGAGTATCTGCTATTTGAATGTACTTTGGTAAAGCTGCCATCATACGACTTATTATTATTCGACAGTTTCTAAATCTTGCAAAGATTTAATCATAGATGATCCAAGTACATATTGTTTATGTTTATCTTCATCCATTACAATCTTTCTCAATTCATCATGATAAGCTTTTCTTTTGTCGGGATTTTTTTCATTTAGGACAGTTCTATTTCTTAAGGCCTGCGCTTGAACTGTCTCAATCGCCACTTTTCGACGCTGTCTCTCGTATCTATCCATCAAAGATATTGGCGCGCCGTGCCATACCTCGGTCAATTTACTGGATAGATTAACTGCATCGTGTATACCGCCGTTCATTCCCATACCCCCAAGAGGATTGTTCAGATGAGCAGCATCTCCCGCTAGAAAAACACGACCATGGACATATTTGTCCGCAACTCTCTCATGGACACGATAAGCTGTTTTATGCGAAATTTCATACGGTGCACCCGGCAATAAGCTCTGCATCCGATCTTCTATCCTAATTGGATCGAGTATCTCGTCGTCAGTAAGATTGGGATCAGTAGGAAATAAAACACGCCATAGAGTCGGTGTACGTAACAGTACAAGCCATTCGTCTGGATCAGAAATATAACTTATATCTGCCAAACCATCGATTGCCAAATCATATCTGAATGGTGTCGACAGAGATAAAAATATTTCAGGTATGGTTAGTCCTGGAAATCCAACTTTCGTTAATGCGCGTATGGTCGATCGAGCACCATCAGCACCTACTAGGTATTTTGACTTATATACTTCCTTTTCGCCAGTTTTTCTTTCTGCAAAAACCGTCACAGAATCATCATCTTGCTCAAAACCTCTGACTGATATGTCTGTTACAAGTTCGGCAAGATCACTCTCTTCAAGTCGTTTCCTAGCGGCCTCAGTCAATTTCCATTGCTCCGCCTGAAGCCGATACGGATGATTGGTGTAGTCTTTCAACAAGCTTAAATTAAATGTTGCGATCTCACCTTTCTTGCGATCACGGAATTGCCACAAAGGACACTTAATACCCCTGCTTATAAGGCCATCGGCCAAATTCAATTCGTCAAGGAAATCGAGTGTTGGAGGATGAAAGGTAGAGGCACGAAGATCAACCGCTAAATCTGCTGACGCCTCAAGAACAATAACTGGAATTTCATTTTGAATTAAGGAAACTGCAGCAACCAAACCGACAGGACCTGCTCCAACAATTATAACACAATCAGAATTCATTATTTCACTCCAGAATGTTTTCAATACTTGGTTAGTTAAACCAATTTAAATTTGTCTGGACAAGTCCTGAATATATTGTGATCTTCCTAAATATGAAGAAATCACTTGCTATACTCGGCGGAGCTGGCGGAATTGGACGAGCACTCACAAAAGCTGCTTTGAGTGAAAACTGGCATGTCACTGTTTTAGACCTAAAAAAAACAGTTGATAAGTATCCCGTGCCTGAGGGTACCGACGCTAGATATATCGATCTATTTGATGAGCAACTAATGGCTTCCACATTAGAATCTTTAGGAAATTTAGATGGTTTTGTGAATGCAGCAGGCTTCACTTCGTCCATGAAACCCATTCAGAATATAGAACTTGACGAGATTAACGAGGTGATCCAAGGAAACTTGGTTGGTGCTTTCACAGTAACAAAGCTCATATTGCCTAAGTTGAAGGCAA
>JABAYZ010000307.1 GCA_018608735.1 Flavobacteriaceae bacterium
CATTGCTCAAAACGCATTAATAGGTATTCTAAATTGGAATTTCGAAAAAGTGACTGGGCTTTTTTTAAAATCGACTTTTACCAATTATCTTACATCTTTATTAAGGATAAACCAGAAATATTTATAAGTATGTTAGAAAAGCAAGGACTTTATTTACCGGAATTTGAACATGACAATTGTGGTGCAGGTTTTATATGTAGTTTGACAGGGAAGCGTTCCAATGATATCATCCATAAAGCATTAGAGATTTTAGTTAAACTCGAACACAGAGGTGCGGTGAGTTCGGACGGTGTGACTGGAGATGGCGCAGGTATTCTTATCGATATCCCACACAATTTCTTCAAACTATTTTGTGAATTTGAATTGCCAGAAGCTGGGCAGTATGCCGTTAGTAATGTCTTTTTACCTCGGAAAGAAAATCAAAGAGCGCACTGTGTAGCAGTTTTTGAATCTGAAATAAAAAAACAAGGCCTTCAAATTCTTGGCTGGAGAGATGTTCCTGTAAACAGTGCTGTTTTAGGAGAAATCGCCAAAACAACCGAGCCCTTTGTGAAGCAGATATTTATTAGTAAATCGGATAGCAAACAAACAGAATTTGATTTTAACTTAAAATTGTTTGCAGCACGGAAAATTGCTGAGCATACTATATACGACTCAAAACTATCCGAGTCAAAATTCTTTTACCTCCCAAGTCTTTCAACCAAAATCATTATTTTCAAAGGGTTGTTAAAGCCAGAACATATTAATGAATATTATCTTGACCTCTATAATTCAGCCTTAGATACCCGATTGGCATTGGTTCATCAACGCTTTTCAACCAATACCTTTCCAACATGGGATTTGGCACAACCATTCCGATACATATGTCATAACGGAGAAATAAACACCTTAAGAGGAAATGTGTCTCGCATGTTTTCTAGAGAAGAAATTATAAAAAGTGACGCCTTTGGTGATGACATCAAAAAAATCATCCCAACCATCCTAAAAGGAAAATCAGATTCTGCAACTTTAGATATGGTTGTTGAATTATTATTAATGACAGGACGCTCGCTACCAGAAGTCATGATGATGTTGGTTCCTGAAGCTTGGGAGAAAAACCCCGACATGTCTGATTCCAAAAAAGCGTTCTATGAATACAACTCTTGCCAGATGGAACCATGGGATGGTCCCGCATCTATTCCGTTTACCGATGGAAACTTTATCGGAGCAGTATTAGATAGAAATGGTTTACGCCCCTCAAGATATACCGTAACTAAAGACGGCAACGTAATCATGTCATCAGAAACTGGCGTTGTTGATATTGAACCTGAAGACGTAGAATTCCATGGAAGACTAGAGCCAGGTAAGATGTTTTTGGTTGATATGAATGAAGGCCGCATCGTGAATGACGAAGAAATCAAAGAAAAAATTGCCGCCAAACAACCATACCGAAAATGGTTGAATGAAAACCTGGTACATTTAAAAGATATATCCGCAAAAAAAGGCCCTATTAAATATGAGGAAGTTGACCTAAAGAAACGAGAAGTTGCTTTTGGATATACTAAGGAAGACCTTAATACGATTATTCGCCCGATGGCACAATTAGGTAAAGAACCGATTGGCTCTATGGGAAGTGATACACCAATTGCTGTATTGTCCGAACGCCCTCAACTCATCTATAACTATTTCAAACAAATATTTGCACAAGTAACGAACCCGCCTTTAGATGGAATTCGTGAAGAATTAATTACAGATATTAGTTTAACACTTGGAAGCGACACCAATATTTTTGATTGTAATTCAGAAGCCTGTAAAAAATTAAAAATTCAAAACCCTGTTATTTCAAAACACGATTTAGATAAAATCAGAAATTATGATACAAACCCTAATTTCAAGGTGGAGTCTATTTCTATGTTATATGAAGTAAATAGAGGATTAAATGAATTAGAAAGTGCACTTGAAGTTTTAGTTAACAAAGCCTCAAAAGCAATCGACGATGGTGCTAATATTATTATTTTATCCGATCGATTTGTAGATGAAAATCACGCACCAATTCCAGCACTTTTAGCCTGTTCGTATGTGAATCACGCACTTCATAAACTCAATAAACGCTCGAGAATTAGTTTAATAATTGAATCTGCAGAACCAAGAGAAGTGCACCATTTTGCACTCTTATTTGGATTTGGCGCAAGTGCAGTCAACCCCTATATTGTAAATGAGATTGTCGAAAAACAAATCGAGGACTCGGACATAGCAGACTTAGAATACCTTACCGCAATCAAGAACTACAACAAAGCTGTTGGAAAAGGCATCTTGAAAGTGATGAATAAAATTGGAATTTCTACACTAAACTCCTATCGCGGCTCACAATTGTTTGAATGTGTTGGAATCAACACGACTACTGTTGAAAAGTATTTTCCAAACACACCAACCCGAATTCAAGGAATTGGTTTGATAGAAATAGAAAAAGAAATCGTTAAGCGTCACAAAAAAGCATTCAACCCAATTATTGAATCCAATATTGAAATAGGCGGGGAATACAGATGGCGTCGTGGACAAGAAAAACACATGTTTAATCCATTGACGGTAGCCAAACTTCAAGAATCTGTTCGCACCAATAAAGCGTCCACTTTTAAAGAATATTCAGAGCTTGTAAATGATCAGTCCAAGCAACTAATGACTATTAGAGGGTTGTTTGAATTTGATCAATTTGATCCGATTTCAATTGATGAAGTTGAGCCCTGGACCGAAATCGTAAAACGATTCAAAACAGGCGCGATGTCTTATGGGTCCATTAGTAAAGAAGCCCATGAAAACTTAGCGGTTGCGATGAACAGAATTGGCGGAAAAAGCAACTCCGGAGAAGGCGGAGAAGATGAAGAGCGATTTTATAAAAACGCAAAAGGCGATTGGAGAAACTCGTCCATTAAACAAGTGGCCTCAGGGCGTTTTGGAGTGACTTCAAACTACCTCACGAGCGCTAGTGAGATTCAAATTAAAATAGCACAAGGTGCAAAACCTGGCGAAGGCGGGCAATTGCCAGGGCCAAAAGTAAACCGCGAAATTGCAAAAACAAGAAATTCAACGCCTTATGTTGGATTGATATCACCACCACCTCATCACGATATTTATTCTATTGAAGATTTATCGCAATTAATATATGATGTCAAATCAGCAAATAGAGCAGCACGAATTAATGTGAAGTTGGTTTCTGAAATTGGTGTAGGAACAGTCGCTGCAGGTGTAGCCAAAGCAAAAGCAGATGTGATATTAGTTTCTGGGTTTGATGGCGGAACAGGCGCTTCACCACTTACATCTTTGAAACATGCTGGTCTTCCTTGGGAATTAGGAATCGCTGAAGCCCAACAAACATTGGTAATGAACAATCTGAGAAATCGAATTGTTTTGGAATGTGACGGCCAATTAAAAACCGGTCGTGACGTAGCGGTTGCATGTCTGTTAGGAGCGGAAGAATTTGGTTTTGCTACCGCACCTTTAGTCGCCTCTGGATGTATCATGATGCGTGTATGTCATTTAAATACATGTCCAGTAGGGATTGCAACTCAAAATCCAGAATTGCGTAAAAAATTCAAAGGAAAACCAGAGCATGTTGTAAACTACATGTATTTCGTTGCCCAAGAATTGCGCGAGATTATGGCACAGTTGGGCTTTAAGACCGTTGATGAAATGGTGGGTCAGGTTCAAAAACTAAATCGCAATAAAGCAATTGAGCACTATAAATCCTCTGGAATTGATTTATCGCCAATCCTACATAAAGTAGACGTCGCAGACGACATAAAACTATACAACACCGAACAACAAGAGCACAACCTAGACGTTCATTTAGATTTCAAAATAATCAAACAAGCGCACCAAGGGATATTTAGAAGACAACGCACACACTTAAAACTTCCGATCACCAACATTGATAGAGCAGTTGGCGCGATTTTAAGTAATGAAATATCAAAAATTTATGGCGCAGATGGCTTGCCTGAAGACACTATAAATATTGATTTTAATGGTTCTGCCGGACAAAGTTTTGGCGCCTTTACAACTAAAGGTGTGACAATGACGGTTCATGGGAATACAAATGACTACCTCGGAAAAGGATTATCGGGGGCAAAACTAATCATCAAAGTTCCTGAAACCAGTACAATTATCCCCGAAAATAATATTATTACAGGAAATGTAACTTTATATGGCGCAACTGCTGGAGAAGTTTACATCAATGGAAAAGCAGGTGAACGGTTTTGTGTCCGTAACTCAGGAGCCAAAGCTGTAGTCGAAGGTATTGGCGATCATGGCTGTGAATATATGACCGGAGGTGTCGCTGTGATACTTGGAAAAGTAGGCAGAAATTTTGGCGCCGGAATGAGTGGTGGTATAGCGTATGTTTTAGATGAAGACAATACGTTCACTAAAAACTGTAATGGCGAAGATTTAAATATCGACCCTATTGAACTTCAGGAGGATGTGAATCAATTAAGATCATTAATCGAAAATCATTTTGTAGCGACGTCAAGTCCGCTGGCAAAACGAATTTTAGAAAACTGGGAGGCAACGCTTCCAAAATTCAAAAAAGTACTGCCAGAAGAATACAGACAGGCTTTATTAAGATTAGAA
>JABAYZ010000043.1:0-2754 GCA_018608735.1 Flavobacteriaceae bacterium
GTTAAACTGGTGATGAAAGATCTTCAAATACTTAGTGATGTTTTTTTAACGGTTTAGATTGAACCTCTCACCTCATTTAGTTTCATGGTCATTGAAATGGCTTTATGTTCAACCCATTCATTATAGTCTTCTATAACTTTTAATCTTAAGTCATTATCCAAATATCCTTCGATGACCATTTGCTTAGAGCCAGCTACTTTTGACCAAATTCCCACTTTTGATTTAAAATCATTTCTGTGTTTTTCGTAGTGTTCATCTGAATTAATTATTTCAATATCAAACATTCCAATTTCTCTCATTAAATTCGGTAAATCATCCGCAATCCCGTTGTTCATCCCTGCGTCACTTCTCCATTTTAAAAACGTTTTGTAAAATATTTTCATACTCATTGGAGGTTCAGGGTTCCACTCTAATTTGTTATGATTATAGTCTAAAATTGAAATTCTTCCATTTGGTTTTAATAAAGATTTCATTTTTAATAAAGCGTCTTTAGGATTATTCAACCATTGCAAGGTTCTAGCCGCAGTTATTAAATCAAATTTTTGGTTCGGATCAAATTCAAATAAATTAGCATGAACCAGTTCTAAGTTTTGAATCGATTTATAGGATTCTTTTCCACTCTTAATGAATTTTTCTGTAGTATCTATTCCTATAACGCTTCCAGAATGTCCAATGGCATTTGCTATGTCTTTAGAAATTGAACCTGTTCCGCATCCAACATCTAAAATAACCATCCCTTTTTCTAGTATAGATTCTAGAGTTCGGTAATCCGTTTTTAAACTTCGGTTGTCAAATATTTTTGTAGCAGCTTGACCGTCACGGTCAATACGTTTATTTTCATTCATGAATTAGTAATTTAGGACGCTACACAAAAGTAATAAAATCCTAACTAATATAATTCCAGATATTCTTATACTTCCCCATTTTGATATAGGTTTGCGCGATGGGTTGATGCTTTGGATCGACTAATTTCGGATCCGCTACAAGCACCTTTTTTGCCCAATGTCGTGCTAACGACAAGATGTCTTTATCTTTTACAATATTGGCAATTTTTAAGTCTAAAACCCCACTTTGTTGAGTCCCCATCATATCCCCTGGTCCTCGGAGTCTAAGGTCAACTTCAGCAATTTCAAAGCCATCACTAGAGTTAACCATGGTTTTCATACGGGTTTTACTGTTATCCCCAAGTTTAGAGCCTGTCATTAAAATACAATAACTCTGCTCACTACCACGCCCAACACGCCCTCTCAACTGGTGGAGTTGCGACAAACCAAAGCGTTCGGCACTTTCAATAATCATGACTGAGGCATTGGGCACATTGACCCCTACCTCAATCACGGTAGTGGCAACCATGATTTGCGTTTCTCCTTTGACAAAGCGTTGCATTTCAAATTCTTTATCGGCAGGTTTCATTTGCCCATGTACAATGGATACTTGATATTTTGGTACTGGAAAATCACGAATAATGCTGGCGTAGCCATCCATTAAATCTTTAAAATCTAAGGTTTCACTTTCGTTAATCAACGGATATACAATATAAATTTGTCGGCCTTTTGCAATTTCATCTCTAATAAATCCAATCACTTTAAGGCGGTTGGTATCATAGCGATGGACTGTTTTTATGGGCTTTCTTCCAGCAGGTAATTCATCGATCACAGAAATGTCTAAATCGCCATAAACAGACATCGCAAGTGTACGAGGAATTGGCGTGGCGGTCATAACCAATATATGGGGAGGGGAGGTATTTTTTTTCCACAGCTTACTGCGCTGCGCCACACCAAAACGGTGTTGTTCATCAATGATAGCCAACCCAAGGTTCTTAAATTTAACCTTATCTTCCAAAAGCGCATGTGTTCCAATAATGATCTGTAATTCGCCTGATTCTAATTGTTCATGAATAAGTCTTCGGGAAGCAGTTGAACTCGATCCTGTTAGTAAGCCAATTTTAACACCTATCATATCACAAAAAGGTTTCAGACCATTGTAGTGCTGAAACGATAAAATTTCAGTGGGAGCCATCAACGTCGCTTGGAAATTATTATCAATAGCAATGAGCATGGACATCAACCCTACAATCGTTTTTCCAGACCCCACATCCCCTTGTAATAAACGATTCATTTGGGCATTACTCCCCATATCAATACGAATTTCTTTCAAGACGCGCTTTTGAGCATTGGTAAGTTCAAAGGGTAAGTGCTCTTTATAAAATGTATTAAAATAGGAACCTACTGTATTGAATTTATACCCCTTAATTTTTGTTTTATGGATGATGTTTTTAAGAATAAGCTGAAGTTGAATATAAAATAATTCTTCAAACTTTAAACGAAATTGTGAAAGACTTAATAGCTTTTGAGTTTTCGGAAAATGAATATTTAAGAGCGCATCACTTTTGGATATGAGCTTTTGATGACCTAATATTTCAGAAGACAATGTTTCTTCAAAGCGACCATTGTGTTGCAAAAACAGTTGCGCCATGATCTTGCAAATCACGCGATTGGAAATCCCTCGGTTTGCTAGTTTTTCTGTGGAGGGATAAATGGGTTGAATTGCTTTCGAGAGACTTTTATCATAGTCCGTTTTGAGTTCAATGTCTGGGTGTGGCATACTAAAGACGCCATTAAATACATTGATTTTTCCAAAAATCACATAATCTGTATGTGTTTTTAGCTGTTCTCGAATCCATTTATGGCCCCTAAACCAAACAAGCTCTATATAGCCCGTTTCGTCTCTAAACGTAGCTACCAGTCGTTTACC
>JABAYZ010000043.1:2764-4243 GCA_018608735.1 Flavobacteriaceae bacterium
CCACGCTTTTGTCCTAATTCCTTAAACCCTGTGATTTGACCAATAATTTGAACATCTGCATTGGAGTGCTGAAGTTCAGAAACAGCATAAAAACGCGTACGATCAATATAACGATTTGGAAATAAATTAATGAGATCTTGATAGGTGTGAATTCCTAATTCTTTACGCAATACTTCGGCACGCCCAGGGCCAACGCCTTTGAGATAATCAATTGGGGTTTGAAGTAATGTGTTTTGCATTAATTAATCGACTTTAAAACGTTAATAAGTTGCTAACCTCATTTTTTAGATACGCCATAGCAGCAGTACTCGCTGATGGCGTTTCCATGGCTTTTGTAAGCACTAATTCTCTAAACTTATCCGCAGTAACAGTAGAATTTGCCATATCGCAATTTCTAATAAATTGAATAGTTGTATTTTTTGCAGTTAATATGATATTCCAACATTCTTCAGACAAATAAATTTGTTGGGCTAAATTATGTTCAAATTCTTGTTCTATATTTTGAATGAGTAACTGCTCATAATCTTCCTTTCGTTGCGAAATAGGTTTAATTCTGATCAGTAAATTATTAGGTGCCATACGCTCTAAAACCAGTGTCAAACGTTCATAGGCCTGAAGCTTTACAGGAAGAACTTCTTTTTGAAGCGATTTATGAAGTATGTAGTGACGGCGTTTACTTTCATTATTAGTATATTCTTTAAAAAATAAATACGCAATCAAACCTGTTAAAAGGGCTGGAATACAATACATGATCAGGCTATAAAACTCAGTTTCCATTTAAATATGTATGTGTTAATTAATAAATGCCAAGTTAATAATTTCCAACAATATATACATACAATTTATGGGCTTACAAATTTATATACAACTTGAATATTACGATTAATAAATTGTTTATAATTTATAGGACTTCCTTTTAATAATACGAATTACATTGCTTAATTTCACGTCTTAGAAAAAATAAAATTTGAAACACTATTTAAGTCAACTTAACGAGGCACAACTAGCACCCACCCTGCAAAAAGAAGGTCCTCTGATCATTATCGCTGGAGCAGGTTCTGGAAAAACAAGAGTCCTCACCTATCGCATCGCCTATTTAATGAGCGAAGGCGTGGATCCCTTTAATATTTTATCCCTCACTTTTACCAACAAAGCTGCAAGAGAAATGAAAACTCGAATTTCTTCGATTGTTGGTGATAGCGAAGCCAAAAATTTGTGGATGGGTACGTTTCACTCAGTTTTTGCAAAAATATTACGATTCGAAGCTGATAAATTGGGTTACCCTTCAAATTTTACGATCTACGATACACAGGATTCTCAACGTTTAATTTCTTCGATTATTAAAGAAAAGAAGTTAGATAAAGACATCTATAAATATAAGCAAGTTCAATCTCGAATTTCGTCGTATAAAAACAGCTTAATAACTGTTAAAGCCTATTTTCAAAATCCTGATCTCAAAGAAGCCGATGTTATGGCCAA
>JABAYZ010000043.1:4253-4591 GCA_018608735.1 Flavobacteriaceae bacterium
GGAGAGATTTATAAAGAATATGTGTCCCGTTGTTTCAAAGCGGGCGCGATGGATTTTGATGATTTATTACTCAAAACAAACGAGTTAATTACCCGTTTCCCCGAAGTACTGGCAAAATATCAAGATCGTTTTCGTTATATTTTAGTAGATGAATATCAAGATACCAACCATTCTCAATATTTAATTGTTCGCGCACTTTCAGATCGTTTTCAAAATATTTGTGTTGTTGGTGACGATGCCCAAAGTATTTATGCTTTTCGAGGCGCAAACATCAATAACATTCTAAATTTTCAAAAAGATTATGACAATGTAAAAATGTTTCGATTGGAGCAAAACTA
>JABAYZ010000024.1 GCA_018608735.1 Flavobacteriaceae bacterium
GAGAATCTTTTTTATCAGCCGTTACTAAATCTAGTTTTGTTGCGATTGCGCGCACTTCGGGCTTAGTCAATTCGCCTATTGGAAATAAGGTTTTTGATAATTGTGCTTGTGACAATTGACATAAAAAGTAAGATTGATCTTTATTAGAATCTACTCCTGAGAGGAGTTTATAAATTGTAGGATTTGAAGAATCTTCAACAATTCCTTTTCGACAATAGTGACCTGTGGCCACATAATCCGCGCCGAGAGATAATGCTATTTTAAGAAAGACGTCAAATTTAATTTCGCGGTTACAAAGAATATCAGGGTTTGGGGTTCGCCCATTCTCATACTCTTTAAACATATAATCGACAATTTTGTCTTTATATTCTTCACTTAAATCAATAGTTTGAAAGGGGATGTTTAACTTTTCGGCAACCAACATTGCGTCATTGCTATCATCTAGCCATGGGCATTCATCAGAAATGGTAACAGAATCGTCATGCCAGTTTTTCATAAACAAGCCAATCACATTATAGCCCTGCTCTTTTAATAGATAGGCTGCAACACTAGAATCTACTCCTCCAGAAAGGCCAACAACAACTGTTTTCATTTGTAATTTTTTAATATGCTGGTATCATACTGCAAATTTACAACTAATTATAATGTAGAACTTATAACTGATGAGAAAAGAATAGAATAGAAGCAAGAGACAAGAAGCAAAGGACACTTCAAGTCACTTCGAGTGATTTGGAGGTACGAGAAATCGTATCGAGAAGTGAGGTACGAGAAATCGTATCGAGAAGTGATTTAAATAGTTCCCGATACATCACGCCATGCGTCATGCTAAAGCTTGAAAGCTGACACTCAAACGGACAATAATCTACACTTCGGTGTCACTTCGGTAGGATAAATAGGACAAAAGAAATTCAAATTGACTCTAATCTTGAGTCTTTTTACTTAATACTTTATACTACACCATTACTTCTTCCGCTTTTGCTGGGCTTCTTTTTGAGCTTCGGCTTGTGCCATAATTTCAGCCATTTTTTTCTGAAAACGGTTTTGTTTTTTTGGTTTTGCTTTACTCACTTGAATTTTGGCCAATACTTTTTCTTCATCTATGATAAAGTTTTTGATCACTATCATGATTCCAATACTAATTAGATTGGAAATAAAGTAGTATAAACTCAATCCAGATGCATAGTTATTAAAGAAAACTAGCATTAGTATAGGAGAAAAATAAATCATGTATTTCATCATTTTCCCCATATCAGGCATCCCTTCTTGTGTGGGTTGTGTAGCCATTTGTTGTCCAGTGGTCATTTTCATATAAAAGAATATAGCAATGGAAGCTAAAATCGGAAACAAACTCACGTGATCACCATAAAAAGGAATATTAAACGGAAGTTCTAAGATAGAATCATACGAACTCAAATCATCTACCCACAAAAATGATTTTTGACGCAACTCAAATGCAATGGGGAAAAACATAAACAAGGCATAAAACACTGGCATTTGCAACATTCCTGGTAAACATCCACTCAGCGGACTTGCTCCTGCTTTGTTTTGAAGTGCCATAGTTTCTTGTTGTGCCTTCATTTTATTGTTCTTGTATTTCTCACGAATGGCGTCTAACTCTGGCTTTAGAATTCTCATTTTAGCCTGAGATAAGAATTGCTTGTATTGCACAAACGACAACAGGATTTTAACCATAATTGTCATGACTATAATCGCTATTCCATAGGGTAAATATTTGGTCAACCAAGCATATAAAGGACTAAAAACGGCTTTGTTAATCCATCCAAAAATTCCCCAGCCAAAAGGAATACTCGCTTCTAAATTACGATCGTATTTGCTTAAAATATCGGCATAGGTTGGCCCATAATAGAGATTCATATTATGTGCTAGTTCTCCACCTGAAAAATTCAATGGGAGGCTGATTTCGTAACGTTTTGTAAAAAGGGTATCTACGGTCTCATCTTCCACTAAATTGAACGATTTTAAGTCGGCAGTTTTAAAGGGTATTTCTGGGACTAAAATTGAGCTAAAAAAATGTTGTCTAAAAGAAACCCAAGCCAAATCGACCTCAGCATCATCATCATCACCTGTTTGGGATAGTTTATTAATTTTATCACCTTCATGCTGATAGGTCAAACGCGTATAGCGGTTTTCAAACGAAATACTTTGATCCTGACGATGGGCTTTAAATTTCCAATCGAGTTGAACATCTTTTGAGGTATTTAAAACATTTGATAGCCCTTGAGAACGCACAGAAAACCCTAGCATATAGTCGTTGGGTTTCAATTCGTAGCGGTATTCCAAAAATTGAGTTTCAGAAACTTTGAGTCGCATTGAAAGCACTTGATTTTCACCTGAAGTACTTAATGTTGGTTCGAAATATAATTCCGTTGAATTAAGTGTGCGATTATCGGTCGTTGCAAAATTCAGATTAAATACAGAACTGCCGTCTTTGATTAAATATACAGGGACAGAGTCATGATTGACAAAATTTTTCAGTTTTACTTCAGATATAAATCCGCCTTTATTATCTATTTTGAGGGCTAAAACTTCATTTTCAAAACTTGTGATACTAGAGGTTGCCGAAGGCAACGTTAAGGCATAAGCAAAATCTCCGATCTGATTTTTAAAACCTGCAAGAGCCAAAGAATCTGTTTGCTGAGGGTTAAAACTTGAAGTGTTATTAGTGGTGAGCTCCGCAGCAGCTTGATTGGCGGCTTCTGTGGCTAATTGTTCTTGTTTAGCTTTTTCTTGTTCGGCAAGTTGTTCTGGGGTGGGTTGATTTTGCCATAACATGTACAATAAAATCGCTCCAATGAGCAAAAAACCAATGATTGAATTAATATCTAATTTTTTCTCTTCCATATCTTTTAAATTTTAATCGATAGCGATGTCAAAGTGCAATGTATCGGATCAAATAATACTATTTATTTGTTTTGTGTTTTAATGCCGCTTTTATAAATGCTAGAAATAACGGGTGTGGATTGGCAACGGTACTTTTATACTCTGGATGATACTGAACGCCCACGAACCATGGGTGTGTTGGGATTTCAATAATTTCAACAAGTCCCGTTTCAGGGTTAAATCCAGAGGCTTTCATACCAGCATTTTCAAGTTGTGACTTGTAGGCGTTATTAAACTCATAACGGTGTCTATGACGCTCCATAATAGAAGTGGTATCATAAATTGATGCGATGTTGGTGTTTTCTAATAGATCACACTTCCAAGAACCTAATCGCATGGTTCCGCCTTTTTCGGTGATTTTTTTCTGAGCCTCCATAATATCAATCACAGGATGTGGAGTCGCAGCATCCATTTCAGAGGAATTTGCTTGGGTTAATCCTAAAATATTTCGCGAAAATTCAATGACGGCCATTTGCATTCCTAAACATATTCCAAAAAACGGCATCTGTTGTTCTCTCACATAGCGAATGGCTTCAATTTTACCTTCTATTCCTCGTTCTCCAAACCCAGGAGCTACCAATATACCATCTAAATGAGATAATTTTTCAGTGATATTTTCTGGTTGAAGGTATTCGGAATGTATCG
This sequence comes from Flavobacteriaceae bacterium, assembly GCA_018608735.1. Lineage (GTDB taxonomy): Bacteria > Bacteroidota > Bacteroidia > Flavobacteriales > Flavobacteriaceae > Hel1-33-131. Next base: position 3,547 of record JABAYZ010000024.1, read on the forward strand.
ATTCTACTTTGACTTTTACTTCATTGGTCGCTCCGGCATGTGTAAAAGCTTCTAATATTGATTTGTAGGAATCTTGTAGCTCAACATATTTTCCGATTAACCCTATAACAACTTCATTTTTAGGGTTTTTATGTTTTGCTAAGAAATTATTCCAAGACATTAAATCTGGTGTACGACTTTCTAAATTTAATTGTTCTAAGACAACTTTATCTAAGCCTTCTTCTAACATTAAATTAGGCACATCATATATTGTTGAAGCATCAATGGATTCGATGACAGCTTCTCTTTTAACGTTACAAAAACGGGCTAGTTTTGTACGAATACTATCGCTAAGTTTATGTTCTGTTCTACAGACCAAAATATCGGCCTGTACCCCGCTTTCCATCAATGTTTTCACACTGTGTTGGGTGGGTTTTGTTTTTAACTCGCCCGCAGCAGATAAATACGGAATTAATGTTAAATGAATAACGAGCGCATTTTCATTTCCCATTTCCCATTTAAGTTGACGAACGGCTTCAATGTAGGGTAAGGATTCTATATCACCAACAGTACCCCCTATTTCGGTAATTACGATATCATAATCTCCTGATTTTCCTAAAATCTGGACACGATGTTTAATTTCATCTGTGATATGAGGAATGACTTGTACGGTTTTACCCAAAAACTCACCACGACGTTCTTTGTCAATAACACTTTGATAGATACGCCCTGTGGTCACATTATTTGCTTGTGAGGTAGGTACATTTAAAAAGCGTTCATAATGCCCTAAATCCAAATCGGTTTCGGCGCCATCATCGGTCACATAGCATTCGCCATGTTCATAAGGATTTAAAGTCCCTGGATCAATATTGATATAGGGATCTAATTTTTGAATTGTTGTGCGGTAGCCTTGGGCTTGAAGTAATTTTGCTAAAGATGCAGCAATAATCCCTTTTCCTAGCGAAGAACTGACGCCTCCTGTAACAAAAATATATTTAGTAGTTGTGTCTGTCATTATGCGTTGTTAAACGCGAACAAATTTACAAATAAGAA
>JABAYZ010000026.1:0-1471 GCA_018608735.1 Flavobacteriaceae bacterium
AAGATAGAAAACACAAAAGCACAAATGCGAAAAGGTGTTTTAGAATTCTGCATATTATCGGTCTTAAAAAACCAAGATGCGTATGTTGCTGAAATTTTAAAAACACTGAAAGAGGCGAAAATGTTAGTGGTAGAAGGTACCATTTACCCCCTCCTCACCCGTCTAAAAAATGCTGGATTACTCAATTACCGTTGGGAAGAATCCACTACAGGTCCCCCTAGAAAATATTATGCACTCACTGAAAATGGGCAGTTATTTTTAGTTGAATTAACGAATACATGGAACGAACTTCATAATGCAGTCACTTTAGTAACCCTACCAAAAACCACAAAAAAATGAACAAAACTGTAAGTATAAATCTAGCTGGCATCTTTTTTCATATCGATGAAGATGCGTATGAAAAACTTCAAAACTATTTTGAAGCGATCAAAACATCACTTCAAAATACAGAAGGCGCCTCTGAAATTATTACAGATATTGAAGCCCGTGTTGCAGAACTGTTTTCAGAACGAATCAAAACAAGTCAACAAGTGATTTCCAACAGAGAGGTAAATGAAATTATATCAATCATGGGGCAGCCCGAAGATTATAAAATAGATAAAGACCCTGTTGAAGATGCCCCTAAAAAAAACAATTTCAACAACAATAAACGTCGCTTATTTAGAGACCCCGACAATTCCTATGTAGGTGGTGTATCTGCTGGATTTGGACATTACTTTGGAATCGACCCTCTGATTATCAGACTCCTTTGGGTAGTGTTAATTTTTGGTGCAGGTACTGGACTGGTTCTTTACTTAATTTTATGGATTTTAATCCCTGCCGCCAATACAACCGCCGAAAAACTATCCATGATGGGAAAGCCCGTTAACATTTCCAATATAGAAAAAAAAATAAAAGAAGAGTTTGGGAGTGTTAAAGAAAGTCTAGAACGTGTAAAAAACAGTGTCAATAACGGTCGATTAAATGATTTGGGCACCAATATTCAATCCAAATCCCGTATATTTTTTGAAGCGTTAGGAGATATTATTTTGCTCTTATTTAATGTGTTTATTAAATTCATCGGATTGATTTTTGTAATTTCTAGTATTATAGGCCTCATTGGATTTTTTATAAGCTTATTAACCGTTGGAGTCACCGGTATTTTTCACTTTCCAGGGCTTGACTTCGCCGATTTGGTTAACTCCTCTGGCTTAGCTCTTTGGTTAGTCTCTGTATTAGCCTTACTAATCACCGGTACTCCAATCGTAATCATGTTGTTTTTAGGACTGAGTATGCTATCAAAACGAGTCTCATTCTTTAACAAATACACTAAATTTTCACTTTTAGGAATTTGGTTGATCGCATTGATTACGCTCATCATTTTTGGCATGAAACAAGCAGCCGACTACAGAGTTGATGCAAGTGTGACCCAACAATCGGAATTGCCAATTACAAAAATGGATACCTTATATCTAGAAATGAAAGGCAACCC
>JABAYZ010000026.1:1571-4575 GCA_018608735.1 Flavobacteriaceae bacterium
CACCATGTATCCGCAAAAAAAGTAATGGTCCACCTCAAAACAATTGAAAGTATCAATTCCTCGAGCGGTAGCTACGTTTATAGTACCAACACACTTAAAATTCCGAGTCTCGATTTAAAATCATCGAGTGGAAGTGAGATGAAACTATCTGTGGATACCAAAAAAATATCGGGTCGAAGTTCGAGTGGAGCGGTCATGAAACTCGAAGGTCATACAAAAGATTTTGTTGGTAAATCATCTAGTGGAAGTCAAATAAATGCTTCAAAATTAATTGCAGATTTTTGTGAAGCCGACGCGTCGAGCGGAGCCGATTTATCCGTAAATTGCTTAGAATCATTTAATGCGAATGCCTCAAGTGGAGGATACATTAAAAATTATGAATCCTCTATAAAAACAGTCGTTAATTCTTCTTCGGGTGGTCAAATAGATACAAAAAAATAACCCCAATGGAATCTAATTATTCAAAACTTTTTGCTGGAAGTTTTATTGTTGCACAACGCATCGTACAAAACTTAAAAGAACAAGGCATCTCACCTATTGTCAAAGATGAAACCGAATCTGCAAGGCTTGCAGGCTTTGGCACATCAACTTACGGACTTCAAGAGTTATATGTACATGCTTCTGAAAAAGTAAAAGCAGAAACAATTGTGGCCAAAACACTAGCAGAATTCTAAATTAAATAAGCGTATTTATTAATTTAAATTATGACTTTACATTAAACATTGTATTTTAGTAGATCACAATCCATTCTGTATGACCATGAAAAACATATGTCTTTATCTAAGTTTATTCTCGCTATTTATTGGTTCAAGTCAATCTGTAAAAGTTCCTGTCGACACCCTAGTTAGTACGACTCACTCCACTACAATAAAAGGGGTGAATTTTAATTATACTGCTGAAACTGGCATGCAACCTGTTTGGGATAAGGAAGGCAAACCAATTGCTAGTTTGTTCTACACCTATTACACACGAAATAATATAAAAAACAGAGCGGAACGTCCCTTACTCATTTCGTTTAATGGCGGTCCAGGTTCAGCCTCCGTATGGATGCACATAGCTTATACAGGCCCTCGTATTTTAAATGTCGATTCTGAAGGCTATCCTGTACAACCTTATGGTTTTAAAAACAATCCAAACTCTATATTGGACAAAGCTGATATTGTTTTTGTAAATCCTGTAAATACAGCCTACTCAAGAATGCTCCCAAATAATGAAGGAGAACTACCAGACCGAGAACAATTTTTTGGAATCAATGAAGACATTAAGTATTTAGCAGAATGGATTAATACATTTGTGAGCAGGAAAAACAGATGGGAATCTCCAAAATATATCATTGGAGAAAGCTATGGAGGTACTCGCGTGATGGGATTATCTTTAGAATTACAGGAAAATCAATGGATGTACCTAAACGGAGTTATTTTAGTATCTCCAGCTGATTATAAGGTATTACGAGTCGGTGGACCTGTATCTTCTGCGTTAAATCTCCCCTATTATACGGCAACTGCTTGGTATCACAAACAACTTCCTGAAGCACTTCAATCAAAAGATTTATTAGAAATCCTCCCCGAGGCTGAAGCCTTTGCTACTAACACACTATTACCTGCATTGGCAAAAGGCGGCTTTGTTGAGGTCTCAGAAAAAATGAAGATCAGTGAAAAATTAGCTTATTATTCAGGGTTGAAACAGAAAGTAATTTTACAACACAACCTAGACGTCCCTAATTCATTTTTCTGGAAAGAACTTTTGAGAGATGAAACCGGACAAACTATAGGACGATTGGACTCCCGTTACCTTGGGGTTGATAAAAAAGAGTCCGGTGACAGACCCGATTATAGTGCAGAACTATCCTCTTGGCTTCATTCGTTTACACCCGCTATAAATCATTATGTTAAAAGTGAATTACGTTTTGTAACAGATTTAAAATACAATATGTTTGGAGACGTACGACCATGGAATAATGACGGTGACAACACACGTGATAACCTAAGATTAGCGATGGCACAAAACCCATACTTACAAGTACTAAACCAATCCGGATACTACGATGGCGCTACAACTTACTTTAACGCAAAATATACATTATCTCAAATAGACCCTAGTGGTAAAATGAAAGAGCGCTTTCACTTTAAAGGCTACAGAAGTGGGCATATGATGTATTTAAGAGAAGAAGATTTAATTCAGGCTAATGAAGACTTAAGAGAATTTCTTGAAATCTCATCTGCTAACGGTAAGTCCGCAAGATACTAATGAGAACTCCCCTAGTAAGTGTTATAGTACCTTTCAAAAACACAGCTGATTATTTAGAGGACTGTTTGGAATCAATATTAAAACAGACACTTACAAATTGGGAACTACTTATTGTCGATGACGGATCTACTGATGAGAGTCAAAAATTGGTTCAGAAATATGCTAACAAAGACAGCAGAATACAGCTGTTTAAAAATGATGGTAATGGAATAATTGAGGCCTTAAGAACGGCCTACCGCCATGCAAAAGGCACATATGTAACACGAATGGATAGTGACGATATAATGGCCGACAATAAACTTGAAAGCTTACAAAAATCACTAATATCTAACGGGAAAGGCCACCTAGCTATAGGAAATGTAAGTTATTTTTCTAAAGTAGGAATTGGAGATGGATATAAACGCTATGAAACTTGGCTAAACTCATTAACCAAAACGGGAACTAATTTTAATGAAATTTATAAGGAATGTGTAATTCCATCGCCTTGCTGGATGGTCTATAAATCCGACTTAGACAATTGTGGGGGATTTGCTCCCAATGTGTACCCAGAAGATTATGACTTGGCATTTCGCTTTTTTAAATATGGCCTCAAATGTATTCCTTCTAACAAAGTACTACACTACTGGAGGGACTACCCTATTAGAACCTCTAGGGTAGATGAGAACTACGCCGAAAACTCTTTCTTAGAACTTAAAGTCAACTACTTTTTAGAGCTATCCCATCAAAAAGAAAAACAACTAATTATTTGGGGAGCAGG
>JABAYZ010000225.1 GCA_018608735.1 Flavobacteriaceae bacterium
TTACCACTTTCTAAATAGTGATGAATGATGTTTTCAAATTCATTTGAATCAAAGAAAAAAACGCTGTTAGTTTTTAACATTGACTCAAATTTTGAGAGGGTAACTTCTTGATTATCGTCCGCTTGACTAAACTCCATAAAATGGTTTTTTATACACTACTAAATTTAATAGTATATGTGCTTGAAACACTTAGAAAGCTCTAATGTTTTCAACAAAATAATTAACAGTTTTGATCAAAGAGAATTTAGAATATTTAGGATGATGTTACACCCTTTAATAATTTCTTTTTTGCTAATTGTAAGAGGGGGCGAAATCCGAACGGCTTTGGGTTCATAGAGTAACCAAAACAAAATTAGACCGTTTTCTTTAGCTTTCAAAACGACATTATTGGCAATATCTGCAGAATCTACCATCAATGCAAGCATCAATCCTTTACCTCTGATTTCTTTTATTAAGGGATGTTGGAGGTGTTTTTTGATCAGAATTTCTTTTTCTAGAGTTTCAGAAATTAAGTTGCTTGTCGTAATTTCTTCTAGCGTTGCTAAAGCTGCTGCTGCAATTATGGGGTGACCACCAAAGGTAGTAATATGTCCTAGTTTTGGATGATCTGAAAGACTATCCATCATTTCTTCAGAGGCTGTAAACGCCCCAATTGGCATACCGCCACCAAGTCCTTTTCCGGTTACGACAACATCTGGGATGCAATTGTAATTTTCAAAGCCAAAGCATTTTCCAGTTCTTCCAATCCCTGGTTGAATTTCGTCTAAAATTAATACTGCGCCAACGGCATTACATTTTTCTTGTACCCGTGTTAGATATCCATTTTTTGGTTCAATAAATCCAGCACCACCTTGTATCGTTTCCAAGATGACTGCTGCAGTTTTTGTAGTAATTTTTGACAGTTCTGGAAGCGAATTAAATGTTATAAATCGAATATCAGGAATGAGTGGTCTAAAGGGTTGTTTTCGTTCTTCATAGCCCATTATACTCAAAGCTCCCATGGTATTGCCATGATAGGCGTTTTTGGCTGCGATAATTTCTGATCGACCTGTATAGCGACGTGCAAGTTTCATGGCGCCATCAATAGCTTCTGTTCCTGAGTTAGTTAAATATGTTTTTTCGAGATTCGCTGGCAAATGTTCGGCAAGTAATTTGGTCAGTTTAACGGCAGGAGATTGGATGTATTCTCCATATACCATCACATGCATGTACGCGTCGAGCTGTTTTTTAATTGCATCAACAACCTTTGGGTGCCGATGTCCCAAACTACAAGCAGATACACCTGCAACAAAATCTAAGTATGGCGTTTTATTTTGGTCGTAGATATATGACCCTTCTGCATGAGAGATCTCCATCGCTAACGGATGGGGAGTGGTTTGTGCTTGATGTTTGAAAAATTCGTCGGTGATCAAATTTTCTTATTTTTTTTGAAACGTCTTCGGTTTGTTTAAAAATTTCTTGGGGAGATTTCTAGCTGCTTTATTTTTTGGTTCTTTCTTGGAGGCATCTAAATTTTTGTTAGACTTTGGGCGTGCTTTTTCTACACGATCCATAAGTTTGGGGTCAAAAAATTCCTCTTGCGGGACATAGGCATCCAACCCTTTTATTTTTGTAAGTATGAGTGGCGGATCATCCTTAAATAAATCCTCTACACTTTTAGGCCGTTCGGATTCACGCCAATTAAATCCTTTAAGGATTTTTTCATTCTCTGGAAATTCAGCTTCAGGGTGTGTTTTACCACCAATTTGATTGTACTTACGCATCTCGTCAATAGCGTTGTTGGTAATCCATACTTTAATAGACCCTGATTTAGATTTATCAATTCCCACCAATTCATCTTCATCATTTCGGAGGTAGTAAATGGTTTCTGCATTTTTAAGGATATCTATAGTTGATAAACTGTTTTTTTCAAATAAGCCAAATAATTTTTTTCCTGAAATTTGATTATACCCATCGCCCAAACTGTCCTTACTTATGACAAAAGCATTATTAAACACTTTTAACGAGTCAAGGGATTCTGTTTTTTGATTTGATATGAGATGAATTGAATCTCCAGTAATTTGATTTTTAAGGTTCCATAACACAGGATGCTGCTTTTTGTAAAATGCATCTTGATTTACATTACGATCTAAATTGATCAGTTGGGTTAGGCCAGTGCTTTGATTCATATGAACAGAATCGGCTTTTCCGCTCAAGTCTGACTTAAATATTTTCGCATTATAATACCCCCGTGTAATTCTTTTTTCAGGTTTCCCAGTAACCATTAAGGAGTCACTATGAACAAAAATAGAGTCATTTTCTTGAATAGTAATAGCCAAAGCACGTTTGGTTATAAACATAGAATCTCGTGCTCTAAAAACTTCGGCATAATGTCCCTTTACAATCGTACTATTTAGGGTATCGGTGATTTTGATGTTATTAGTCGCTGAGGCAAAACTTTTATTACGATCAAAATATAAACTATCTCCTTCCACAACACGTTCATCATAGTTTATTTTAGAGTTTTTCACAAAGTAACCGGTATCTTCTTGGGTATTATAAAATCCACGTTCGCAATAAATGACACTCGTTTCGCTGGTAATGGTGGTTGGACCAAATAGAAAGGCAAAACCCGATAGCGTATAAAAATCAAGTCTATTGGTCTCAATTATGTATTCGGGGTTGACAAGTTTTACGTTGTTTACAAACTGATATTTTTTAGAATTCATATAATAGCGGCCAATCGTACTGGTAATTGTTCCTGTAGTATCTCGGACGACTTTCCCAGAACTTCTGTAAAAGGCCTGTTGTTTTACTCTGTCAAAGTATAACGTATCGGTGGTTATCTCTGAATTTGGATCTGTCAAAACGACTTCACCACTGGCAAATGCGAGTTGAGTTTTTCCGCTATATTCTACATATTTAGAAGTCATATTAATGGTATCCCCTTGATTAACGTGAACTTTACCATAGGCTTCGATGAAATCTTGTTTCCCATAATAAATGGCCTCATCACACCATAACTCTATACCTTCATGTTTTATGTGGACTTGTTTTGTATTGTCTCTTGTTAGAATTGTTGCCTCTGGATTTGATTCATCAAATGTCATAAATGGTGAATATTCAATTTCTATTCTTCGACGATCTTGAGCATATAACGTTGATCCTAAAAAAAATAGAATGCATATAAAATAATAGAGGTCTTTATGTTTCAACGTATATTAATTTTGTACAAAAATAGGTAATATTGAGTTCTTTCGATAAAACTTAAGATTATTTTAAGTTCAAAAAAAAATCTACCCATAGGATAGATTTTATATCGTTATCTAAAAATCGTTTGTTTTCGATCAGGTCCAACAGAAACCACTTTGATTGGAATTTGTAATTCTTTTTCAAGGAAGTCAATATAAACGTTTAATGATTTTGGGAGGATAGATTCATTATCCATTTCAGTAAGATCTTCATCCCAACCCTCAAAATCTGTATATATTGGTGTTATGTTTTCTGGATCAACGTTATAAGGAAAATGGTGAATGATATCTCCTTTGTAATTATAAGCAGTACATACTTTTAAAGCTTTAAATCCAGAAAGCACATCGGCTTTCATCATCATAAGTTGTGTCACACCATTCACTTGACATGCATAGCGAAGGGCAACAAGATCCAACCATCCACAACGACGAGATCGTCCTGTAGTGGCGCCAAATTCATTTCCAACTCGTCCCATTGTTTCGCCATCTTCATCAAATAACTCGGTAGGGAAAGGTCCAGATCCTACACGTGTAGTATAGGCTTTGAAAATCCCAAAAACGTCTCCAATAGAATTTGGAGCAATTCCCAATCCTGTACATGCACCTGCTGCAGTTGTGTTTGAAGAGGTTACAAACGGATAGGTTCCAAAATCAATATCCAGTAGAGAGCCTTGAGCACCCTCTGCTAAAATTGATTTATTGTCACGTTGCGCTTGATGTAAATATTCTTCAGAATCTATAAATTGTAATGATTTCAATACTTTTATTGCCGCGAAAAACTCTGTTTCTAATTCCTCTAGATTATAGTCCAAATCAACGTTATAAAACTTAATCATTGATTCGTGTTTATTTGCTAAAGCACGGTATTTTTCTTTCCAGTTGTCTAATTCTAAATCGCCTACACGAATACCATTTCGACCGGTTTTGTCCATGTATGTTGGGCCAATACCTTTAAGGGTAGATCCAATTTTTGCTTTTCCTTTTGATATTTCAGATGCAGCATCCAAAAGTCTATGTGTTGGTAAAATTAAATGTGCCTTACGAGAAATCACTAATGATTTTGTGTAGTTAACATTTTGTAGGTCTAATTTGTCTAATTCATTTTTGAAAATCACAGGATCAATGACAACGCCATTACCTACTAAATTCACTGCTTCTTCATGAAAAATCCCTGAGGGAATAGTATGAAGAACATGTTTCATTCCATTGAATACTAGAGTGTGTCCTGCGTTTGGACCACCCTGAAATCGTGCTATAATATTGTAATTTGAAGTTAGTACGTCCACAATTTTTCCTTTGCCTTCGTCACCCCATTGTAATCCAAGTAGTAAAT
>JABAYZ010000190.1 GCA_018608735.1 Flavobacteriaceae bacterium
CTATTGAGGTGGCCAAAAATCCAAAAGTAGCGGCGAGCCATTGGCGGCGCGTAAATTTAGTTAATGGCGTCATATATACCTTGCTGCTTCGATATTTTTACACGAACTAGATCTTGAAAGCCGTTTAACAAAAATAGACAAAATATATAATAATGTGGTACGAAAAAGTTCACAACATATTTTCTGCTGCGTGTTTAATCCTAACTATTTGGGAGAAATTTGGCTGAAAAATCTCCAGGTCTGATTGTATCCTTTCAATGAACGTATAGAAGTTTCCTTGCAGAATTTTAATATCTTTTCTCATTGGAGATGGATCATCGTTTAACTCCGCGTGTAAAGCCGCTGAAACGGCTCCAAAAGACTCTCCATGTGCCAATGATGGGATAATTAATCTAATTAGCCAGCGATACGCATTAGTCTCCCTAAATAATTTACTAGCGTCCTGATCTCTATTGTTTTCAGACAAACGCGCTATTTCACCCCAAACACAGTAGCCCTCAGATATGGCTTTGTCATAACTGTGAGGAGGTAAATCAGAACACCAAATTGTAGGGTTATGATTTTGGTTGAATATTTCTTTTGGCCACGATGGAGCGTCTATTTTGGAGCTCAGGTCAGATTTATCCAAGAAAAGGGTTAATTTTTGCAATGTAATTGGATCAATTCTAATGGAGTTTTTGATAATCCTTTGCACGATTAGCTTGTTACTTTCTGAGGCCGAGATTACACTACTCAACTCAATATTTCCACCGGTATCCAAAAGATTTAACCCGTTTGCGGTCAGGTTGGAGCTACCTAATAGTATTTCATCTCCAAAATAAAATATCTTTGCATGGAGTTCAAAATTAAAAAAAACTTTGTGTCCTGAGGATATTAGCAATCGTATTGCCTCTATACTGGCTGCCCCAGCAGTAAAATCGCTAAGCCGACCTCTTATAACGACAGTCAGGTCGTTAGGCTTGTGATCTATTATCCAATCGGCAGCTGGCTTTGAGAAAAACGCAGACAAAATTATGCCGCTTTCCGAATTCATCATCATATCGGAACATTTAATCCGGGCATGGTCAGTTGAAAGCAGCCCCATTTTAGTTCCTCCTCTTTTATCAAAATTCCTTGTGCAGGAATACGTTGTGTAGCAGTATGGTTATGGGACTTATTTTTTGTGGAATCTTAATGTTAAAGCAATGCCTTCTGAACCTCAATATAGGTGAGTTATCCGAACTAATTGGTGCCAATACGGTAGAAGCACTCGACAACATTGGCATTAGCGCAAACAAATCTAATCTTGTTGAAGTGATATTAGAAACTAGTGGAATTAATATTCTAAATCCCCGCGAAAACCGATTAATTTTCTTCCAAAAAGAAATTGTAATTAAAAATTTAAATTTATCTAATTCTCAAATAAAGCGTTTTAAATCTGTGGCGTGGAAGAGTTGTCGAGATGAAATAGCGGCGCTCCTCAACATTGACACCTCGTTATTTTCTAGCGAGTTGGAAGATCGTCCAGATAGTTTCAATACAGAAGTTGGCTATGCGCTAATGCCTTATCAAAACTGGATTCGAAAGAGAGTGCTTGATCATTTTAATCGCAATTTGTCGAAGAGAGCTCTCGTCCATATGCCTACGGGTGCTGGTAAGACCAGTACAGCTATGCAAATCATTTTTGATCAGTTGAGGGCATTACTTCCGCACAATACGACAATAGTTTGGATGGCTCATAGTGATGAGCTTTGCGAGCAAGCTATTCAAAGCTTTGCGCAGGCTTGGCCTGCGCAATGTTTAGGGAAAGCGAGGCTTTGGAGGGCGTGGGGGGGGCAGTCAGATCTTGAAGATTTTGAGGGCGTAGGTTGTAACTTCGTTGTAACGAGTTTTCAGACCCTATTTAGCTGGCAAAGAACTTCAAAAAATGCGGTTTTTGCGAATGTTAACCGCCTCAAAAGAAATTGTGATTTCTTGGTGGTTGATGAGGCTCATCTTTCAACAGCACCTACTTACTCTAGTGCTATTGAATATGTAGCAGGTTTGAACGCTAAAATTATGGGTTTAACAGCTACGCCAGGAAAGCATTACGTAGGTGGTGATGATGCCAGCACAAATGAACTTGTAGAATTTTATGAAGATAATTTGATCACAATGACTAACGACGTTGGCGAGCCGTTAACTGATCCGATTAGTTTTCTTCAAAGTAAACGTGTGTTGAGTGATATTAAATTAAAACCAATTCCTGGCAGTGATGTAACCTTATCAAAATCAGAGTTGTTGGCTTGCAAACAGCTTTTTGATTTGTCGGAAAGTGTACTATCGAACCTTGGATCGGACAGTAAACGGACATTAAATATAGCTAGGGAAGTTTTGCATCTTGCTAGAGAAAACAAGCTCCCAACAATTGTTTTTTGTCCGTCGAAATCTAATGCTATCGTGATGGCGGAATATTTAAAGCTTAATGGGTGCTCCACGTCCGCAATTACAGGTGATACCGACACTGAGGTAAGAAGGGCTAGTTTGCAAAAATTTAAAGAAGGTAAGTTGAGTGTTATCACCAATTATGGAGTATTGACCACAGGATTTGATGCGCCCAACATCGGTGCTGTTGTAATCGCGAGGCCAACTCAATCGATTGTACTCTATTCCCAGATGATCGGCCGTGGCTTACGGGGGCCATTGTTCGGAGGGACCGAAAATTGCATGGTCTTAAATGTTGAAGACAACATTACTAACCTGCCAGATTATAAAAGTGCGTCTACCTACTTTAACGAATATTACACCGAAAATTGAGGATAAGCTTATGAACCGGATAGCAAACCCCGCATTAATGATCAAAATGCTGCGAGATGCAGGATATAAAAATACTTCTTATGCTGTCGCAGAACTCGTTGATAATTCGATAGAGGCTAAAGCAAAAAATATTAGCATTGCGCTTTATGAAGAAAATGTGACGAATGTTAGAACTCAAAAGCTTATAAATGAAATTGCTATATTTGATGACGGGGAAGGAATGGCTCCCGACATTCTAGGTCGTTGCCTGTCATTTGGATGGGGCACACGACTTGACGGAGCTACAGGGCTAGGAAAATTTGGTTTTGGCCTTAAAGGAGCGTCTATTTCACAAGCTAGAAGAATTGAAATTTTTAGTTGGCAAAAAGAAGGTGATGTGCACATGACCTATCTTGATTGTGATGAAATTGCTCAAACGGAAAGTGATGTCCTCCCTGAACCCGTGGCGGTTACAATACCACAAAAGTATTCTAAAATTCTAAAAACAAACAATTTTAATTCTGGAACGTTAATAGTTTGGAAAAATCTGGATAGACTTAACCCCAAAAAAAGCTCAACGTTGATCAACCATCTCAACAAAGACATGTGTCGAATTTTCAGACATTTTTTAGATGATAACGACGTTTACGGTACTAGGCGTAAAATCTCTGTAAATGTGGTTGACCCCAAGGGATCTAATGACCAACAGATAATGCTCAAAGCAAACGACCCACTTTATTTGTACAAACCTAATAATCTTCCAGGTTTTGAGAACGAAGCGACCAACTTGCTTGATGATGAGGCGTTCATTAATGTTATCGATCAAGATGGTGTCGAGAGAGTTGTTCACATAATTTCCAGTATAGCTAAACCTGAAATACAAATGCTCGGTGGTAGCAGCGAGCTCGGCAAACACTATGCAAACAACAATGGAATATCCTTTGTTAGGGCTGGTCGTGAGTTAGAATTAGATATCAAAGGTTTCTTTAATAATTCGGAACCTAGGTATCGTTGGTTCGGTATCGAAATTAGATTTGAGCCTCAGCTAGATGAATATTTTGGCGTTCCAAATAATAAGCAAGGTGTACGCAACTTTAAGAATTTTGATGAAGCTGAGATTGATGACTTGCTGGAGCAAGTGGAAAATTCAGACAGTATAGATAGTAGAGCAGCCAAGATGAAGTTGGATATTCACAAATGCATCACAAATATGGTCAAAAAGAACATAAGCACGGTTCAAGGGCGAGGCGCTGGGAGACGTACGAAAAAAACTGGTGGAGGCCCCAGCCCAGCTGAAAAATTTACCAAAGAAGTTGAAGAAATTGATGTCGGTGAAAAGACAAGGTCGAACATAGAGGCCGAAAACAAATCTATTGAACAAAAAGTTTTGGAGCTCGCAGAAATCAAGATGAATTCAGATTCATCTCTGGATAAAGGCTCTGCAATTGAAATTGCCAAGTTGGAGCTGTCTAATGTTATTCATATTGAGGAGAGTAGTTGGCCGGGAGATACTTTTCTAGACGTTGATTATAAAGCGAATAGTGCTATCGGTCTAATCAATAGAAGACACGCATTTTTCACCGAATTTTATGATGGGCTGCGACATCAAGAAGATCAAAAAGGGTTTGAGGCCCTTAAGCTTGTCCTAATGGCCTTTGTTCGTTGTGAGGATGTACTACAGCACAGAGTTGACCCTAAAGCTTTTGACCTGATCAGAAGTAAATGGGGTGAATACCTTCGCAACCTGTCTAAAATGGTCAACTAATAAAGGTTGTCTTGAAAATCAT
>JABAYZ010000236.1 GCA_018608735.1 Flavobacteriaceae bacterium
GTATATAATAGAGTACATTCGGATGTCGATTTCTTCCTTATCTGCAATTTGACGAGCATTCCCCATTGGGCGCACATTAAATCCGATAATAATCGCATCAGATGCCGTTGCAAGTAACACATCACTTTCTGTAATAGCACCAACTCCTTTATGAATAATATTCACCTGAATTTCTTCGGTAGATAATTTCTGGAATGAATCTGTAAGGGCTTCTACGGATCCATCTACATCTCCTTTTAGGATAATGTTGAGTTCTTTAAAGTCTCCTAATGCAATACGTCTTCCAATTTCATCCAATGTAATATGACGTTGTGTTCGTACGGATTGTTCACGTTGTAATTGTGTACGTTTGGCCGCAATTTGCTTGGCTTCACGTTCATCTTTAAATACGGTAAATTTATCTCCTGCTTGTGGCGCGCCGTCCAACCCTAAAATAGAGATTGGTGTTGAAGGCCCTGCTTCAAGCACGTCGTTTCCACGTTCGTCATGCATGGCTCTAACCTTTCCACTATTTTTTCCTGCTAAGACATAATCGCCAATTTTAAGCGTTCCAGCCTGTACTAAGATTGTAGAAACATACCCACGACCTTTGTCTAAAAAGGCTTCAACGACGGTTCCTAAAGCGGGTTTATTTGGATTAGCTTTCAACTCTAATAATTCAGCTTCTAGCAATACTTTTTCTAATAATTCTTTGACACCATCGCCTTTTAATGCAGAAACATCATGCGATTGAATTTTCCCACCCCAGTCTTCTACAAGTAAATTCATATTGGCTAAGGCTTCTTTAATTTTTTCAGGATTCGCTGCGGGTCTATCAATTTTGTTAATGGCAAAGATGATAGGGACGCCTGCGGCCTGTGCGTGAGCAATGGCTTCTTTTGTTTGAGGCATGATATCATCATCCGCCGCAATCACAATAATAGCGATATCGGTAACTTGAGCACCACGGGCTCGCATCGCCGTAAAGGCCTCGTGACCAGGGGTGTCTAAAAAGGCGATTTTCTGACCTGTAGACAAGGTCACGCCGTAAGCTCCAATATGCTGAGTGATCCCTCCAGACTCTCCTGCAATAACGTTTTCTTCACGAATATAATCTAGTAAGGATGTTTTTCCATGATCGACATGACCCATCACTGTAACAATCGGTGCACGTGTTTCTAAATCCTCTGCGGTATCTTCTACGATTTCAATAGCTTCGTCAATATCTGCGGTTACAAACTCAACAGTATATCCAAATTCTTCAGCAACAATGGTTAAGGTTTCAGCATCTAAACGCTGATTCATAGTCACCATCATTCCAAGGGACATACAGGCCGAAATAATTTGAGTCACCGAAACATCCATCATGGTCGCGACTTCGCTTGCCGTTACAAATTCTGTAACTTTAAGTACTTTATTTTCTAATTCTTGTTGTTCTTGATCTTTTTCTGTTTGTTGACGGTGCTGGTCTCTTTTATCTTTTCTGTACTTCGCCCCTTTTTTACCTTTGTTAGATTTTCCTTGTAATTTTTCGAGGGTCTCTCTAACTTGCTTTTGAACTTCTTCTGCAGTTGGCTCTACCTTTGGAGCTTGTGTTCTTGCTGGTGGTCGGTTTCTAAAGTTTCCTCTAGCTGGTGGAGGATTACTGCCAACTTTACTGATTCGACGGCGTTTTTTTCTGGCATCGGCAGAATTTGCTCCAGCTGCAGGCGTCACCGGCTTCGCTTTTTTAGGCTTATTGAATTGGGTTAAATCTATTTTTTGACCTGTAGATTTTGGCCCTGAAAGTTTTTGATAATTGGTAGTTTCAACTTTCTGATCTCCTGACACAACCGCTTCTTCATTGGCTGTTGCAGTATTTACAACTATTGCTGGAGGTGTTTCTGTTTTGGAAACTGGTGTTTCTGGTTTATCCGCAACTGGTTTAGATGCAGGTACTACTTTTGGAGCTTGCTCTGCTTTTGGTGCTGTTTCTTTTTTAGGCACAGGCACTTCTTTTGGGGCAACCTCAACTTTTGGAGTAGCCTTAACCTCTACTTTAGGGGCTGCTTTTGGTGCTGGCGCCACTTTTGGAGTGTCCACAACTTTAGGAGCAACCTCAACTTTAGGCGCTGTTTCCTTTGACTCAACTACTGGCTTTACATCCTCAGGTTGTTTTTGAGGCACTTTTTTAAGGCCATCTAAATCAATTTTTCCAACTTTCTTTGGACCTTGAAGTGCTTGCTTGGCTTTAAAAACTGTTTTTGAAGCTTCAGCTTTTTGAAGTTTTTGCTCTATTTCTTGTTCACGTTGAATACGCAAGGCTTCTTTTTCTTTTAGCTTGGCTTCACCAACCTCTTTAGAAGCGACTTTCTTGTTTGCATCGGTTTGAAATTCTCCTGCAAGAAGATCGTACACTTCCGAAGTGATTTTGGTTGTAGGGCGTTTTTCTATTTCAACGTTTTTTGTTTCCAAAAAATCGACCGCTCGATCGAGAGAAATATTCAATTCCCTTAACACTTTATTTAATCTAATAATTTCAGCCATAAATTGCCTTTGATATTTTTTAACAGTAGTTCTTACGCGTAATGCTGTGGTAATCCGAACTTATTGGGTACCAATATAATTAAAATTTTACTCTTCAAATTCTTCTTTTAGAATACGAACCACATCTTCGATGGTTTCTAACTCTAAATCTGTACGTTTTACAAGGTCAACAATTTCTTGTTCCAAGATACTTTTGGCGGTGTCTAGACCTGCTTTTGCAAATTCAGCAATAATCCACGCTTCGATTTCATCAGAGAATTCGGAAAGCTCTACATCTTCTTCTACACCTTCTCTAAATACATCTATTTCATAGCCTGTTAATCGGCCTGCCAAACGAATGTTATGACCGCCTCTACCAATCGCTTTACTCACTTCTTCTGGTTTTAAAATAACCTCAGCGCGTTTGGTTTCTTCATTAATTTTGATTGATGTTACACGAGCTGGACTTAATGCTCTAGTAATATAAAGTTGTAAGTTGGTCGTATAATTGATGACATCAATGTTTTCATTTCCTAATTCACGAACAATACCGTGAATTCGAGAACCTTTCATTCCAACACAAGCCCCTACTGGATCAATTCGATCGTCATAGGAGTCTACGGCTACTTTTGCTTTTTCTCCAGGGATTCTTACGACATTTTTAACCGTAATTAATCCATCAAAAACTTCTGGAATTTCTTGTTCAAATAATTTTTCAAGAAAAACAGGTGCGGTTCTTGATAATACAATGGATGGTTTATTTCCTTTTAAATCAACACTTTCAATGATGCCTCGTACATTTTCTCCTTTTCTGAAAAAATCAGATGGGATTTGTTTGTCTTTTGGAAGGATCAATTCATTGCCGTCATCATCTAATAAAATGACTGCTCGGTGACGAATGTGATGAACCTCAGCTGTGTATATTTCACCTACTAAGTCCTTAAAGTGCTTGTAGATATTTGTGTTATCGTGCTCGTGAATTTTAGAAATTAAATTCTGACGCAGTGCTAAAATAGAACGACGTCCCAAGTCAACCAGCTTCACTTCTTCAGAAACATCTTCACCAACTTCAAAATCTGGTTCAATTTTTTGAGCATCTGTTAATGAGATTTCTTGATTTTCTTCTTCAACCTCACCATCGGCTACTACGACTCTATTTCTCCATATTTCTAAATCGCCTTTATCTGGATTGATAATGATATCAAAATTATCATCATCCCCAAATTTCTTTTTCAATGTATTTCTAAATACATCTTCTAAGATTGACATCAAGGTAACTCTATCAATTAGCTTTTCGTCTTTAAACTCTGAAAACGAATCAATTAATGCTAAATTTTCCATAATTCTAGTCTTGTATTAAAATAATATTTTCACTTTTGCTTCACTAATATCACAGTATAATAGGGTTGCTGTTTTCTGAACCGTTACCTTTCCTTTACCGATAGGTTTTGGTTCTCTTGCTTTCCAATTAAGTACAATGTCTTCTTCATTTGCGATGGTTAAGGTTGCTTCAAATTTTTGGTTATCCGCAGTTCTAACTTCCAATGTTCTACCAATGTGTTTTTGATATTGACGCGGGTGGGTTAATGGGGTTGTTGCTCCCGATGAGGATACCTCAAGGGCAAAATCGTGATCTTCCCTATCTATATTGTGTTCAATACCGCGGCTCACAAACATACAGTCCTCAACAAGGACGCCTTTATCGCCGTCTATGACGATTCTAATTTTATTGCCTTCTAAAATATCGAAGTCAATTAAAAACAAATCTGGTCTTTGTGCAAGACAATCCTCCAATAACTCTTTTACTATATCTCTAAACATTTGGTATAAAAAGAGGGGACTTTATGTCCCCTCGCTTTTTCATTTATCATTCTATGCGGCAAATATACGACATAAAAATTGAATTTAACAAGTGTTTACCCTTGTTTTAGTTGGCCCACTAGGGCTCGAACCTAGACTCTTTGGTACCAAAAACCAACGTGTTGCCAGTTACACCATGGGCCAATCTCTTAATGAGG
>JABAYZ010000287.1 GCA_018608735.1 Flavobacteriaceae bacterium
TGATAATCAAATGATTATCCGTGGTTTGTGACAAAACCAGTGAGAAGCTTTCCTTTAATGGAGGGCTTTTTTTATTTCTAATCACCAAGTATTTGTAAGTCTTCACATGTAACACTTTGTCAAAACGATAAGCCTAATTGTTGCTATGAGTTTTTATTGTATATTGTGTAAATTTCAAAGGCAATGTTTCAACAATAAAACACATGTCCGTACTTCAACCTTCAACATCAATTTTAGGGCATAGAAAAGCTAAGCATTTGCTTAGACGCAGTTGTTTCCAATATTCTAAAGCTGTTCTAGATCAGTTTGCGGGGTTAACTCCAGAACAAGCATTGGTACAACTCACCGTAGAACCTACCGTTTTTTGGGAAGATCCTTATGATATGAAAGTCAATGGTCAATCCGGAGTATCTGACGATTTTTGGATTCATACGCCTAATACAGTGCCTTCAGATTTTCCTTATGGACAAAATCGAAAACGAGGAATACTTTCTGGATGGTGGTGGTACAACGCTTATAAACAAAACAACCTTAAGCACAAACTCATCTTTTTTTTACATACAACTTTCACGGTATCAAAGGATAGTGGCGTCGGGAAGTCTTCCTATTTTTATGACTATTTAAAGTTATTAGACTTCTATGCTTTTGGAAATATTAAAACACTCGCCAAAAAAATTACATACGACAATGGAATGCTAAATTATTTGGACAATACGACAAATAATAAAAACAATCCTAATGAGAACTATGCGCGGGAATTTCTTGAACTTTTCACAATTCTTAAAGGCCCTCAAATAGGCGAAGGAAATTACACGAATTATACGGAGACAGATATTCAAACCACGGCTAAAGTTTTTTCTGGAATAAAAATGAAACCCAATAGAGATGTGATTGACCCAGATACAGGGATCCCGATGGGTTATGCATTGGTTGGCCAGCACAATACAGGTCCCAAAACTTTTAGTAGTGCATTTAATTCTCAAACAATTTCTGGGCAGTCTAGTGAGGCCGGTATCAAAGAGGAGATAGAAGATTATGTAGAAATGGTGTTTTCGCAAGAAGCCACAGCGAAAGCCTATGTTAGGAAAATTTATAGATATTTTGTAAAAAGCGAATGGGATCAGCAGGTTGAAGATGATGTCATTACGCCACTTTCAGCGCAGTTGATAGCATCTAATTATAACCTGTTAGACGTCCTTAAGACGCTTTTAATATCGAAACATTTCTATGATGAAGATGATTCAGATAGCTCAAATGAAATTATTGGAAGTATAGTCAAAAACCCAATTCAACTGTTAAGTGAAGCGTTGAGTCTATTGCAAATTGAATTACCAAACCCCGCTGCAAGCAGTGCAAACCCGCCAACATCTTGGACAACAGACCAGGATCATTTCTATAAATTTTATTTTAATTTTTGTTACTACGGATATTTCGCTGCCGCTGGGATGAATCCATTTTCGCCTGAAACAGTCGCTGGGTATCCTGGCGATTACCAAACGCCTGATTTTGATCGTAGTTGGTTTTCCTCCAATACGATTATTTCACGCTATAAACTTATAGAATGTTTTATCTCTGGAAAAAACAAAATCAGCAGCCCAAACGCCAATATTCGGGTGTTGTTTAACAGTGTTGATTATGTTCATAACTCGGGCTATTTTTCCTTAGCGAGTGATGCCCAAACTTTAGTCACCGAAATTTCAGAATTGCTTTATTGCGAAGCAATAGATCAAAGTAGAATCGACTATTTTATGACGGTTCTTAATGAAATGGATCCCTATTATTGGAATTCAGCTTGGATTAGCTACCTTCAATCGGGGAATGATGTACAGGTCAAAATACGACTTGATGCCCTATTTACTAAAATGATTAATGCTCCAGAATTTCAATTGATGTAAGACGCAAACCAATGAAGAGAAGACAATTTATAAAACTATCATCGACAGCTTCAGCGATCGGGCTTATGCCTTTTCAAGTGAATGCTTCTTTAAAATTAATGAATTCATTTCTTAATTGTGAGGTCTCTAACAGGAAATTAGTTTTGATAGAACTTTCGGGTGGTAATGATGGACTTAATACGGTGATTCCTATTAGTGCGTTTACCGATTATCAAACCTTACGTCCAAACATTCATATTCCATCAGCCTTATACCTTCCGCTTAATCAGGTTGACTCTAGTTTAGCTGGTACAAATCAGGATATTGCATTACATCCTGCTCTTACAGGAATAAAAGATTTATACGCAGCAGATCAACTCAGAATTATTCAATCTGTAGGCTATCCTTCTCAAAACAAAAGCCATTTTGCATCTCAAGATATTTATGCCACTGGCAACGATGGTAGTAATTGGAATAACGGAAGTGATAGCGGTTGGATTGGTCGTTATATGGAACAAGCGTATGCGGACTTAATTCCAGCCAACTATCCATTGGGAATTCAGATAGGGTCACAAAACACGAATCTTGGATTTCATGGCCTTGTCGAACACGGACTGGCCTTAAATATCAATGGTCAAGATTCAGAAAATTTCTATTCTATTTTAAGTGGTTTGGGGGGAAATCCACCAGAAAATATTCCAAACTCACACTACGGCTCAGAACTTCAGAACATCATAAACGTCGATGCGCTTTCCAATCAATATTCTGAAATTATTTCTAACTCATTTAATGCAGGTTCAAATAGTACGACTACGACTTATCCAGATACAAATCTTGCAGATCAGCTCAAAACAGTCGCCAGATTGATGCGAGGCGGTATTCAATCTAAAATATTTATGGTTAAATTAGGAGGATTTGACACCCATAATAATCAAAACCAAGCTTCCGGGGATATACAAGGCGATCATTACGAATTAATGTCACAATTATCAGAAGCTATTGAAGCATTTATGTCAGATTTGAATTCCGATAGTTTAGCAGATGATGTTTTGGGAATTACCTTCTCAGAATTTGGAAGAAAAGCTCAAGAAAACGGTAGTTTAGGAACGGATCATGGCGAAGTTGCGCCTGTTTTTGCTTTTGGAAAACCGGTTAAAAGCGGTGTTTCTGGTATAAATGTTGATTTGAGCGAAGCGGTTTCATCAAATAATTTTCAAATCCAATCGGTTCAGCATGATTATAGGCAAACTTTTGCAACTATTATGCAAGATTTTCTAGGCTCTAACGATGCTATAGTAGATGCTGCCTTTGTAGGAAATATGAATAGTGAAAGTTTTACGGATTTTAAAATTCCAGACCTCGTTAAATCCGAATTTTTGGTTCCCGAAAGTTGCTATGTCGACAGCCTAAGTATCCCCAACGAAACACTCGCTGAGTGGTCTGTATTTCCTAATCCATTTAAAGTAGATTTTTTCGTAAAGTCCGAAAACGAACATTTAGAAACGTCGTATGAGTTAAGAAATTATCTCGGTCAACGCGTTCTTAGTGGGGATCTTGAATTTGTAAATGGAAATGCAAAGGTTCAAACTCAAAACTTACAAAATGGATTATATATTTTAAGCTTAAAAAACAGCATAGAATCCTCTGTTCATAAACTGATTAAATATTAATATTTAGCGTTTAAAAAACAACAAAGGCGAACCGATTGGTCCGCCTTTGTTGTTTTTGGTATTTTTTAAAATTTATTCTCTAGTCAAATCAAATACTTGACCTCCAATATCTAATTTAAAACCAGTTTTTTCGGCATTAAATTGAATACTGAGTCCAGCTTCTTCCATAGAAAACTCACCTCCACCTTCACTCTCTAGAGGTAAGGCGGGTTGACCTTCTGCTTCAAGAACCAGAGTTCCATTAGTTTCAGAAACGGTAATTTTCATTGGAAGTGCTGGAGAAGAATAGACCCCTAAGTAATCCGTTAAAATCTCCACACTAGCAGCACCATACGATGCTTTCCATTTGTTGTTACTTGAATCTACATCTGGTAACACAAAGTCCGGGTCAATAACCACTTTTGATAACTCTTCTGTAGTATCTACTTTAAAAGACCAAGAAACATTTCGTTTCCAAATTTCAACAGGTAATGTTTTTCGAGTCACCGTCCCGCTTTTAGTTTTGATTTCAATCACTACAGGCATCGGCATTTTCTCTAAATTTTCTATGCTAATAATAGCGCCCTGCGTTGGGTCGTTTTTAACATATTTAACCTCAGTCACCGCTTGATCTAATTTCCAGCTGTTAATGAACCAAGACCTCCAAAACCATCTCAAGTCCTCACCTGATACATTTTCCATAGTTCTAAAGAAATCATCGGGCGTAGGGTGTTTGTACGCCCAACGATCGATATAGGCCGTAAAGGCTTCGTCAAAACGTTCTTTACCTAAGACGTGCTCACGTAATATTGTAAGCCCCACACTGGGCTTGTAGTATGCCAATATACCTAGGTTGCGTTCTTTTAAGTTATCTGGAGAATTGTAGATAGACTCTAAATTTTCATTAACTAGTACACTAGAAAAACGGTGCATATTTCTAGCAGGGTCTTTGTATTCCCCATCAT
>JABAYZ010000246.1 GCA_018608735.1 Flavobacteriaceae bacterium
TTTTATGATCCCGATGCTTCCAACGGGAAAAAGGTTGAAGCTGAGTTTGGATACAACTTTTTTGATTCCTTAGAAAGCCTTATAAATGCCGTTGATGTAGTTGACATTGTAACCCCCACGCTTTCTCATTATAACTGCGCCATCAAAGCAATCACCAAAGGGAAACATATTTTTATTGAAAAACCAATTACTAATACCGTTGAAGAAGCCGAACAAATACGGTTGTTAGTCTCTGAAAACAACTTAAGAGGACAGGTCGGACATGTTGAACGTTTTAACCCCGCTTTTAAAGCCGTTAAAAACGACATCCAATTCCCTATGTTTATTGAAACGCATCGTTTAGCAGAATTTAATCCGCGTGGAACTGATGTTCCTGTGGTTTTGGATTTAATGATTCATGATATTGATATTATATTAAGTGTTGTAAAGTCTCCTGTCAAAAACATCACCGCAAGTGGTGTCTCTGTTATTAGTGAAACTCCAGACATTGCCAACGCACGGATAGAATTTGAAAACGGTTGTGTTGCCAACTTGACGGCGAGCCGTATTTCTATGAAAAACATGCGAAAAAGCCGGTTTTTCCAAAAAGATGCTTACATCAGTGTTGACTTTTTAGAAAAACTAGTCGAGGTTGTAAAAATGAAAGATGCACCAGAAACTCCTGGAGATTTTGATATGGTGCTACAAAATGCTGAAGGGATTAAAAAACAAATCTATTTCGAGAACCCTGAAATTGCGCCAAATAATGCTATTTTGGATGAACTCGAAAGTTTTGCTGATGCTATTAATAACAATACTAAGCCTATCGTAACACTGAGAGATGGTACAGAAGCTCTCAGAGTTGCGTATCAAATTATAGATTGTTTTTAAATATGTACTTATGAAAAATATTGCAGTTATTGGAGCCGGAGCAATGGGAAATGGTATAGCACATGCATTTGCCCAAGCAGGCTTTAAAGTTCAATTGATTGATGTTAATCAAACCGCACTTAGTATAGCTATTGCAACAATTACCAAAAACTTAGACCGTTTAGTAGCTAAAGCAAAAATAGCTGAAACTGATAAAACTCAAACCTTAGATAATATTTCAACCTTTACAAATATTAATGAAGGTGTTGAATATGCAAGTCTAGTTGTGGAAGCCGCAACTGAGAATGTAGATTTAAAACTTAAAATATTTAAGCAGTTGGACCAAGCATGTCCAGAAGATACTATACTCGCAACCAACACATCGTCTATATCCATTACTCAAATAGCAGCTCAAACTTCTAGACCAGAGCGTGTTATTGGAATGCATTTCATGAACCCTGTACCTGTCATGAAATTAGTAGAAATTATTACGGGCTACAACACTTCAAAATCAGTTGTTGAATTCATCATAAATCTCACTAAAAAAATTCATAAAACTCCTGTTGTTGTTAACGATTACCCTGGGTTTGTAGCCAATCGAATTTTAATGCCAATGCTTAATGAAGCCATTGAAACCTTATACACTAATGTGGCAGGAGTTCAAGAAATTGACACAGTTATGAAACTTGGAATGCGTCATCCTATGGGACCTCTAGAGCTAGCTGATTTTATTGGGCTAGATGTTTGTTTATCCATATTAGAAGTCATGCATGACGGCTTTAAAAATCCTAAATACGCTCCAAACCCCCTCTTAGTTAATATGGTTCGGGCGGGCAAATACGGCGTTAAAACAGGCGAAGGGTTTTATGACTATTCCAAAAACCAAAAAGCCATCACTGTAGCTGCTCAATTTTCTTAACCCAACCCATAAACACCCCCAAAACTATGGCAAAAATCCACCCCTTTAAGGCGGTACGTCCTTCTAAGGAAACACTTCAAAACTTTAGTTCAAGGTCCTATAAAACATATTCTAAAAACGAATTAAAAGACAAACTGAAAAAAAACCCGAACTCATTTTTAAGTATTATTAATATAAAAAAAGAGGCGTCCTATGCTATTGAAAAATCAAAGCGGTATGAGTTGGTTCGAAAAAAATATGATGCATTTAAAGCCTCAAAAGTTTTAAATACGGATACTTTAGCTTCATTTTATATTTATGAAACTGTACAAAAAAACGGACACTTATTTTGTGGGCTAATGGCCACAGCTAGTGTGGAAGACTATGAGGCTGATGTCATCAAAAAGCACGAAGCTACAATTTCGAAACGTGAGATTACTTTTAAGAATTATTTGAAAACCGTTCGCTTCAATGCAGCACCTGTACTGCTCACTTACCCTGATGACATTACTTTAAAATCTGCTATTGGAAAGGCTAAATTAAACGCTTCCGATGTTAACTCTTGGAAGACTGAAAATGAAGCTCATAAACTTTGGTGTATTGACAATCCAGAGGATATCCATTTCATTCAAAGTGCTTTCCATAATATTCCATCACTTTATATCGCAGATGGCCATCACCGGTCGGCTTCCTCTGCCCTTCTAGCTCGAGAGCTTAAAGCAATGCAAAAGGATGAAACAGATGTTTCTTATACTCGTTTTCTGACTTATTTGATTCCAGAAAGTCAGTTGAAAATCTATGATTACAATAGGGTGATTAAGGATTTGAACGGGTTAAATACCACAGCATTCTTAGAAAAAATAGGTGTTAATTTCAACATAGAAAACAAAGGAAAAAGCCCTTATAAGAGTTTACAAACAAACGATATTTCGATGTATTTAGAGGGCACATTTTATTCCTTATCTTTGCGTGAAATAAACCAACACCGTGCTGAAGCAATCGATCAACTAGACACCTATATATTACAAACCTATATCTTGGAACCTATTTTAGGCATCACTAATATTAGAACTAATAATCGCATTGGATACATCCATGGTTCCGACAGTTTGGAACAGATAAAATTGGCTGTAGATCGCGAGGATTACCAAGTTGGGTTTGGACTTTTTCCTATTCAAACCAAAACGTTATTTGCCATTGCAGATTCAAATGCCGTTATGCCTCCAAAAAGCACTTATATTTATCCGAAAATTAGAAGTGGAATCACGATATACGAATTTTAATTATGTCTATAAAAACCAATTTATTAAAACTTAAATCAGCGCTGCCAAGTCAAGTGACTCTAGTTGCCGTATCAAAAACCAAACCTGTAGAGGACGTAATGGAAGCTTACGAGGCAGGGCAACGTGTTTTTGGTGAAAATAAGGTTCAAGAAATGGTGGATAAATACCAGCAAATGCCCAAAGATATTCAATGGCATATGATTGGAAATGTGCAGCGAAATAAAGTCAAGTATATGGCTGAATTTGTCGATTTGATTCATGGGGTCGATTCTTTAAAGTTACTCACCGAAATTAACAAACAAGCCGAAAAACACCAACGCAGTATCAACTGTTTGTTGCAGCTAAAAATAGCCCAAGAAGATACCAAATTTGGAATGACTGCAGAAGCAGCCCATGATTTGTTAGAGTCCGATCATTTTAAAAGTTTAAAAAACATATCGATTGTAGGTGTGATGGGAATGGCTAGTTTTACAGAAAATACTGCTCAAATTAAAGAAGAATTTACAAGTCTTAAAACCACTTTTGAGAGCTTAAAAAAGACAAACCCGTCCCTGGAAATAGTTTCTATGGGAATGAGTGGCGACTATCCTTTAGCTATTACGTGTGGAAGTACGATGGTTCGCGTTGGAAGTAGTATCTTTGGAGCCAGAAATTACGCCATTTAAAACAACACTATCTACGTAATCTTAGACATAGAAACCACCGGAGGTAAATTTAATGAAGAGGGCATTACGGAAATTGCCATCTATAAATTTGACGGGCATAAAATTATAGATCAATTTATCAGTCTGGTCAACCCCGAACGCGACATCCAACCCTTTGTAGTTAACCTTACCGGTATAAATAGCAAGATGTTACGCTCAGCTCCAAAATTTTATGAAGTTGCAAAACGGATTGTAGAAATTACCGAAGGTTGTATTTTGGTTGCTCATAATGCACAGTTTGATTATCGGATTTTAAAGACGGAATTTAGACGTCTTGGATTTGATTTTGAACGCGAAAATTTGTGTACGGTAGAACTTTCCAAACATCTAATTCCAGATTTGCCTTCCTATAGCTTAGGCAAGCTCGTGCGGTCTTTAGGGATTCCAGTGAGTGACCGTCATCGTGCGGCTGGTGATGCTACTGCAACAGTTAAACTTTTTAAGATGCTTCTCGATAAGGATGTTGAAAAAACGATCATCAAAGCCGCCATTCGTCTGGATCCTAAACATCAGATGGAACCGAAATTGACCGATATCATTTCTAAATTACCCTCCGTTACAGGCGTGTATTATGTACATAAGGACGATGGAGAGATTGTATATATTGGTAAAAGCAAAAACATTAAAAGTAGAATCAATCAGCACTTTACTGGTCAGACGCCGAAATCAAAAAAAATTCAGCTCGAAGTGGCTGCAGTTACTTACGAGGAGACCGGGAGTGAACTGGTGGCCCTGCTTAAAGA
>JABAYZ010000069.1 GCA_018608735.1 Flavobacteriaceae bacterium
GACGAATACCCAGATGCGGTATTGTAAGTCCCTGTGGTGTTATTACGTAAAGACTGATACCCAGATGCGGTATTTTTATTCCCTGTGGTGTTAGACCTTAAAGAATAAGACCCATATGCGGTATTGTCAGCCCCTGTGGTGTTAGAATACAAAGAATAATACCCAGATGCGGTATTTCTTGTCCCTGTGGTGTTAGAGTATAAATAATAAGCCCCAGATGCGGTATTTTGTGCACCTGTGGTGTTAGAATATAAAGAATGACTCCCAGATGCGGTATTGTTAGACCCTGTGGTGTTAAATTCTAAAGACTGATACCCAGATGCGGTATTGTAAGTCCCTGTGGTGTTTTTGTTTAAAGACTGAAATCCAGATGCGGTATTGTAAAACCCTGTGGTGTTAGATTCTAAAGACTGAACCCCAGATGCGGTATTTTTACCCCCTGTGGTGTTAGAATATAAAGACGAATACCCAGATGCAGTATTGCTATACCCTGTGGTGTTAGAGAGTAAAGAATAAGACCCAGAAGCGGTATTTTCTTGCCCTGTGGTGTTAGAATATAAAGACGAATACCCAGATGCGGTATTTCTGTACCCTGTGGTGTTAGACCTTAAAGACTGATAACCAGATGCGGTATTTTCTTGCCCTGTGGTGTTAGCTGTTAAAGCATCGTAACCAATAGCAACATTTTTATCCCCTGTTGTTATAGCATCTAATGCCGTTGTTCCTAAAGCAACATTGTATTCAGCTGTTGAAGTTGTTGAAGAAGGGTCATTACCTACATAAATAGAATTAGACTCAACAAGTACATCGGAAAGACCATTAGTACTTGTAGCTAAAGCTGTTACTCCAGCTAATAAGTTTAACTCTGCTGCTGTAGAGGTAATTGCTGTGCCTCCTAAATATAAACTACTATACACATAAGCATCTCCATTAAACATTACTTTAAAAGCATCCGATTTACTACCTGAACCTGCTCCATTTCCAATTACAAAAGCTGTGTTTGCTGTGTTAAATGCTGTTGCACTACCTGTAACAGTAGAACCACTTAAATTGTGTTTTCCAATTACTAAAGAGCCATAATCACTTGTTGTTGTCTCATATCCCATTGCTGTAGAATAAGTTCCACTTGCTGTTGTGCCATGTCCCATTGCTGTTGAAGTACCTCCACTTGCAGCTGTCTCATATCCCATTGCTGTTGAAGTACCTCCACTTGCAGCTGTGCCATATCCCATTGCTGTAGAAGAAATTCCAATTGCTGTTGTGCCATATCCTATTGCTGAAGAATAAGGTCCACTTGCTGTTGTACTGGTTGCAGTTACTTGCGCATTCATACTAAATCCGATAGTTAATGCTAAAAGTGTAAATAGTTTTTTCATTGTTTTTTAGATAAATTTTTATTATAAAATTAGTAATTGCAATAGACCCATCCAGTATAGACATCGTTGCTGTCGTTGTTGAGTCTTAATAAATAAAAATAGGTACCTACTGGAACTAAGTTGCCATTTTTTGTTCTTCCGTCCCATTTTGTAGTATTATCTCCTTCAAAAATACAATCACCATAACGGTTGTAAATTTTCAAAGAATGATTCAAATATATATCATAAAGATTTTGAATATCAAAAATATCGTTAAATCCGTCTTTGTTTGGTGATATACCTTGGGGAATACTGATATCACAATTTTCTGAAACTAATACTATAGGATAAACCTCATAACATACATTATCCTCTATTCTGCCAAAAACCATTTGATTTTCTGAAATAACCCCAAAATCAGTAGTGTTATTGATACCGTTTGTGAAGCTCTCAGCGTCAGCAACAGAATTAAAAAAACCAGAAAAGTTAGGACTTGTAAATACATTAGAAGCATCAAATAAATTAACTGTTGCACTATTGTTTTGGCAATATAAGATTTCAAAACTATTACTATAAATTGTAGGATTTTCAATACTAATTTCAACTGCAACTAAGTCTTGACTTTCGCAGTCGTCTATAGTTTGCGTAATATATATTGTAGTATTGTTAATTATTTCAGTAGTTTCGTCTAATACAGTAGTGCCAGTTTGTTCTGCATAAAATCTTATGTATTCACCATTAATTTGTAGTTCTTGAAGAATAACTGATGAGCAAAATGATTGCGGAGAATCTGCAGTTGGTGGTGCTGTATTACAACTACTGTCTACAGAACAAAATTCTAAAATTCTAACTTGTTGTAAGTTGTTAGCTCCGCCTGTGGCTGCAGTAAACCCCCAATATAAGTCAGGATTTCCGTTAAAAAACAAAGTGGGAATGTCCAAGGTTGTCGAAAAAATTGAGACACCATCGAGTGTTAAACTTAGTATTTTGTCTGTGCCATCCCACGTGATTAAAATAGGGTGCCACTGGCCATCTTCTAAATTACTAACACTAACGTATGGAATATAAGCACTATGTGCAGACATCTCCCATGGTTCACCGTTAGCAATAAGTGCAACATGATCATCTTGTGTAGGGTCACTTCCAGAATTCCACCAAGTATCAAACTCTATTGCTAATGATGGCGAAATACCTGCATAACCAATTCCACCACCAAGACTCCCCTCATTGTTTGATATTGCTTGAATTACAAACGCTATCCCGTCAGCACCAGCATTTTGACTACCCAAATAAATTTCAGCTTCTAAATTAAAATTTTGTTCAAAGTTAACTAGATTTTGAGACCAAACAAACCCCGATTGATTGCCACTTGCTTGTGTTAATCTTACTGTGTTATCATCAATTATAGTAGCACTTCCAGAAAGCACAAAATCATTTTCTTCAAAAGAAAAACAAGGCGTTGTTTGAGCTATTGCAAAAGAAGAGACTAACAATAGAAGAGTTAATAAAAAGCGCATATTCAGTTGACGGAATTATTCATATAAATTTAAAATTATTCGTAGAATTATCAATTATGTTTATAATAATTTACAAGTTTTGTGTTAAAATAAAACGAAAACTCTCGTTAAACAAATTTCCGTCGCTCTTACTTTTTTAGAATATCTAAAGTAATAATAATATTGAATATATACATATCAAAATATGAGATGTTTTGAGTTACACAGATAATACACTTTAAAATGTTATGTACTTATATGATATGCAATAAGTTAAGTACTCTATAATCATCACCTTTTGTCTCGCCTGAAATGACTAAGGAGAGGGTTTATTGTGTGTCTCAGGGTGGGTAGGTGTGCACACCTTTTAAAAAAAGTATGTTTAAAGTATAACAACAACACAACCTTAAGAATAAGTTTTCCAAAAGGTGTAATATTTCTAATGAGTTATCTACTAAAACAATAAAACGGTTATACTATTACATAGTGTAAACTATTTATTTATTGTTAATATATCGCATTCCTTCAACACCTTTGCTTAGGACAACATCAATTCTGACATCAGAACCATTGTCATTCTCGAAATAGACCGTTTCGGCCTTAGTGACATACACCTTTGTTTTGCCTTTAGGAGTCAATCCAAAACTTTGTATTACCTCTCCAGATTCTTTGTCTGCCATTTTAACTATGATCGTTAAGTTTGATTTATTAGTCAACTCGGCAGAATAATTTTTGTCATTAAATTCACCCAACAAAAAAGTTTGATTCGCAGGAATAGTGAGACCTGATTTGAACGTTGAGCAAGAATTCAGAGTTGAAAAAAATATAAATACTAAAACTAATTTTTTCATTACATTTCTTTGAAACGGCTCCGTTCTAAAAGCTGCAATTGTTAATGGTTAACTGTTTTAAGCGACTCAACAAACTCAAGATACTCCTTTTTTCTTTGGCTCTCAAAGCCTTTACGATTGGTAGTGATTTGTTTTTTGATTTTAATCTGAGAAGCATTCAAAACAGATTCCTCAATAGAGTCAATAGAAAATAAATACAACTCCATAATAATGGGCAAGGCCGAGAAGGCTCTTTCTGTTGCCAAATATTGTTTGTTTTTTTTAAAACTCTCTGGATCTAAGAGTTCGAGAAACCCTTCTTCAACTAAAAATTTTAATCGATTAGTCAGGATATTAGTCGCTATTTTTTCTTTAGAATTTAAAAATTCTTTGAACTTAGATTTTTTGTGCAAAATAACGTCTCTTAATATCAAAAGAGACCATTTATCTCCCAAAAGATTAATGGAATATGCAATCGCACATGTTCGTTCTACTGTTTTCATAATTTTGCCAAAGGTACTCTAAAATACTTTTAATTATTAAAAAAAAATTATTGTTTTTTTTTGATAAAAGCTCCAAAATTAGACTAATTTTTAGTAATTACATAAAATTAATAAATATAATTTAATGAAAAATAACAATAATACAACTCGTATTTTTCTTAAAAATTGTCCATTTTTCGCATTTCAGTCCATCAAAACAACCAATTAAAGACCTCTAAGGCTCTGCCTCGAGGATAGTTTGTTTCAAGATTTTTTTTTAGTTTTTAAAAAGATTAA
>JABAYZ010000076.1 GCA_018608735.1 Flavobacteriaceae bacterium
TAGTAATTATTTACCGCTGTTTGTTCATTCATACGAAATTGAACAGGGCGAATCATTAAAACTGTATTGGTAATTTGTGACATTTTAGTCTCTGTTTAAAGGAAGGGTTGAACAGCGGAGTAAACCGCCTTGTTTTGATATTTCGGCATAGGGCACTTTTTCAACTGTAAAGCCTTGGGCTTCTAGCCAAGTGTTTAAGCGGATAAAATTTTGTTCGGAGATTACGACGTCTTCTGAGATAGAAAATACGTTGCAATTCATCTGAGACATTTCTTTTGAGGTGGCTTGAAAAACGTTGTCTTTTCCAAAAAAATCGAGCAACCATTGGTAGTCTGTATCACTTGAAAATCCGCGATCATGAATCAGGGCTTTCCCGTGTCCTAAAGGTTGAAAACAACAATCTAAATGCAGTGCGTTTTCAAGGGGATTTGAATTGGATTTTCGAAGTTCAAAGGATTTAACCGTTTTATGTGGGAATAGCTTTTGAATTGCTTCAGCCGCTTGAATATTGGTTCGGGCGGTAATATAATCCGGATAGTCTACTCCTGAATATACACCAATAAAAACATAATCATCATACAGGATCACATCACCACCTTCGACATGACAGTCTTCTGGCAGCTCTATGATATCTTCTGGATGGATTTTATTTAATAGTAGTTCTAAGGCTTGATATTCATCAGAACGATTAGGGAGTATATTAGATTTGATAAATTTATTGTCAATTACAAAGGCAATATCACGTGCAAATATCTGATTACAATCTAAGATGGTGGTTGGTCGAAAAACTTCGACCTCATATTTTTCAAATACTGCCATTACAGCCAACATTTCGCGCTGCATATCTGCTTCGGTCGGATAAGTGCCCGCCAAGACATGTGCTAAACTACTGGGGTCATAACAAGTTTCTGCAGAAGGTATAGGGCCGTTGCTTTGTGCTGTTCCAAAAAGAACAGCTCTCAAACGGGCAAACTCATTGTTTACGTTAAGTGTTAGCATTTTTTATCCTTTATGTGAAAACACTTTATTTGGATACGGACTTAAATGGGCGAAGTTTTTTTCCTGTATAAATTTGACGTGGACGACCAATTGGTTCTTTACGTAAACGCATTTCGCGCCATTGTCCAATCCAACCTGGAAGACGCCCTAAGGCAAACATAACGGTAAACATTTCTACAGGGATCCCCATCGCACGATAGATGATTCCTGAGTAAAAATCAACATTAGGATATAGTTTTCTATCCACAAAATAAGGATCTGTCAGTGCTTCTTTTTCAAGACCTTTGGCAATGTCTAAAATAGGGTCTTTGACCCCTAAATCGCCTAACACTTCATCGGCAGTGACTTTGATAATTTTTGCTCTAGGATCAAAATTTTTATAGACTCTATGTCCAAAGCCCATTAATCTAAAAGGATCACTTTTATCTTTGGCTTTTGCCATGTATTTTTTAGTATCTCCACCATCGGTTTTAATTGCTTCCAACATTTCTAGTACGGCTTGATTGGCACCACCGTGAAGAGGGCCCCAAAGCGCCGAAATTCCTGCTGAAATAGAGGCAAATAGACCTGCATGTGAAGAGCCAACGATTCGAACCGTAGAGGTCGAACAGTTTTGCTCATGATCGGCATGAAGGATGAGTAATTTGTTTAAAGCCTCAACCAAGATTTTATTTTGAACATAGTCTTCGTTAGGCTGTTTGAACATCATTTTCAAAACGTTTTCTACATAGCCCAAAGAGTTGTCTCCATAATCCAGGGGTAGCCCTTGTTTTTTGCGCATGGCCCACGCCACTAAAACAGGGAACTTTCCTAAAATTCGCACTACAGAGTTATACATATCCCCCTGAGAATCTACATTGACCGATGAGGGATTAAACGCTGTGAGCGCACTTGTCAATGATGACAACACGCCCATTGGGTGTGCCGATTTTGGAAATGCATCTATTATTTTTCTGATATCGTCATCTACAACAGATTCCGATTTGATGTCAGAATGAAATTTATCTAAAGCTTCTTTAGTTGGCAATTCTCCAAAAATCAATAGATATGCAACTTCTAAGAAGTCTGCCTTTTCAGCCAATTCTTCAATGGAATAACCTCTATATCTAAGAATGCCTTTTTCGCCATCCAGAAATGTAATCTCACTAACACAAGAACCCGTGTTTTTAAAACCCGGATCAATGGTGGTAACTCCTTTGGTTACTGCTCTGAGAGAGCTAATATCGATAGCAACTTCATTTTCTGACCCCGTAATTGTTGGGAATTCATGTTTTTGTCCGTTGATTTCTAAGATTGCTTTGTTTGACATCGATTTAGAGGAATATTTTATTTTAGTATGTATATATTAAGGGATGCAAATTTACGAAAAAAAAACCTTTTTTAAAAGTGTTTAGAGCAATGTACTCAAAAAATTAATTGTATCCATTGATTTTTTAAGCGTTATTAATCAAAATAACCCTGCTTTAAAGATATCGTCCAAAAAACCGTTAGTTACGCTAATAGGGGGTTTTATTACGTCAAACAGCCGTTAATTACATAGCACTATTCTGAATAATCAATTTGACCTATACTTGTACTGTAAATTTTGGGCTACAAAGGTTGTGGTTCTAAACAACAAAGGACTAAAAGTTATACTTTATTAATTAAAAAAACAAAAAATGAATCCAAATCAGACACTAGTTGCAGTGTGCAACGCATTTAAAAAACTTACGTTTACACTATTTTTTCTCTTTGCATGTAGTGCATTTGCCCAAGTAGGTGTTGGAACCCAAAACCCTCAAGCAACATTACACGTCGCAGGAGCAAATGCAAATGCAAATGGAACGGCTCCCGGTGCTTTAGCAGCTGGAGATGGAGTTATAGTTACACGAGTAACAGACGATTTATCAGGTGAAAACATAACAACAGGTTGTTCGGCAGCGACACGAGGCGCTTTAGTTTACAGTACTAATGATAGCGGATATTATACGTGTAACGGCACAAACTGGGTGGCCTTAGGGGGTAGACCTGATTTTACATCTACTGCCACTTTGGCGCTTGATGGTTCAGGAGGTACAGCTACGATGATGGGTAATACCGCTAATAATATAGTAGAAGTAACTACTGCTGCTTTTGGAGCTGCAACCCAATTGACATTGCCTGCCCCAGCTACAAATGCAGGAAGAATCATTTTAGTTGTAAATGGCCCAGGAGGTGCTGCTGTCCAAGTTACCAATTCTTATAGTCCCTCTGGTTCTATTGGAGCAAATTCTACTAGAGCTTTTTATTGCAATGGTGTAACATGGTTTGGAGCTGAATAATACTTACTTTAACTTAAAAAATGAAATAATGAAAAAAATCATATTACTATATATAACACTCTTAACAACCGCCTCAATTTCAGCACAGATTGTTGCTAGGGAGACTATTAACAATAATACAGGAGCAAACAGTTTAGCGTTTATAGATGGATCCAGTAACCCTGGGTATAATTCTGCTGCTGCAAACTATGCGGGTAAAGGAATTTTATTTCCTAGCATGGATTTAACACTAGCGCTCAATGGGGCACCTTTTGATCAAGGTTTAGTAGGTGGAACGAGTTACAACCCAAATTATTACGACGGCTTGGTTGTGTACAATACGGGAACTGGTGCGGTTACTATGGGAACAAGTGCAGCAGATGTAGCTCCAGGGTTCTATTATTACAGCAACCCAAGTGCAACAACATGGAATACTGGAGTTTGGACGCCTATCAGCGGCGGCGGTGCAGCAACTGCTATTGTAGATGATGTTCCAGTGGATACGGGGAATGACGTTAATGGCGCTGAAGAAAGAGTCGTTCGACTTAGTGGTACGGCCGATGGATCAACAACTCATATTGATTTAGGGACGACTACTGTTCTTCCCGCAAATACAGTTAATGTCTTTAGAAAGGCTATCATATATGATGCTACAAGTGGTCATGTTGTATCCGAATCAACTGGAGATTATGATGTAGCGACCAATAAGTTTGTCACTGGCAATGGTTTGATGAACTTCCTTTTGGATGCAGGTACCTATGATGTAGAAGTGTACTATACGGAATAACACTCCAAAATTTAACATTAAATTTAAAAAGGACGGTCTTAGAGACCGTCCTTTTTTTGATTGGTGCAGTTTTATAAACAGATCAGTCCATGAAGTTTGATCCTTGATAAACGAGATTAATTGTATAGAAAAACGCCTAAATAACTAGTATTTAGGCGTTTGTTAATTATTATAAGGTGGTAATTGAACTAGTTAATTTTAAAGGCATTTTCTTGAGGAAAATAAGCGGTTTCACCCAACTCTTCTTCAATACGAAGGAGTTGGTTATATTTTGCCATACGGTCACTTCGAGAAGCAGACCCTGTTTTAATTTGACCTGTATTTAACGCCACTGCAAGATCGGCAATGGTATTGTCTTCGGTTTCACCAGAACGGTGCGACATTACAGATGTA
>JABAYZ010000187.1 GCA_018608735.1 Flavobacteriaceae bacterium
TTCTTTTAGTTTTGCGAATTTTTATAATCCTGAAAAAATGAATTTTGGAGCGTTAAGAGTTTTGAACGATGATTTAATAGCTCCAGGAATGGGGTTTGAAACACACCCTCACAATAATATGGAAATTATTACGATTCCACTTTCTGGACTTTTGAAACATAAAGATTCTATGGGAAACAGCTGGGAAGAGGTAAAAGCAGGGGAAGTACAAGTGATGTCTGCCGGTACGGGAATTCATCATTCGGAAATTAATGGATCCGCTTCTGAGTCTTTAAGTCTGTTTCAAATTTGGATTGTTCCAAACAAAAAAAATGTCTCTCCACGATATGACCAACACTATTTTGAGCAATCTCAAGATGGAGAGTTGCAAGTTTTGGTATCATCAATTGATGATGAATCTTTTGGTTCAAGTTTGAAAATCCATCAAGACGCTCAAATTTCTAGAACTAATTTATCCGCAAACACCACCTTTGAGTACCATTTAAAATCGCCAAATCACGGCGTTTATGTGATGCAGATCTTTGGAACTTCAAAAATTAAAACCACAGAATTAAAGCCGAGAGATGCGGTAGGAATTTCGGAAGTTAAAAACTTTAAAGTTGATGTTTTAGAGGATTCTCAACTCTTATTTATAGAAGTCCCGTTAACTTTTAATTAAAGCTCAACAAGTTTCAATCAAATTAACGATATTTGTAGGTATAAAAAATTTAGACATGGCAATGAATAAAAATACAGTACTGGCTTGGGCCACATATATAATGATATTTGTAGGAATTACTTTAATCGCCTTAGGTGCTTTTAGATATGATGATGTTGCTGGATGGGGCTTTGCTTCTGTAGGTATCGGTTTTTTTGCAAATGCTTGGGTGTTTAACGCTTTAAAAGGACGTGTATAATGAGTGATGATAAAAAGATAATTTTTTCAATGTCTGGGGTAACCAAGAGTTATCAAAGTGCAAATACGCCAGTCTTAAAAAACATATACCTCAGTTTTTTCTACGGGGCTAAAATTGGTATTCTTGGACTCAATGGATCTGGTAAATCGACCTTATTAAAAATTATTGCTGGAGTGGATAAAAATTTCCAAGGAGATGTGGTGTTTTCTCAGGACTATTCAGTGGGGTATTTAGAACAAGAGCCAAAATTAGATGAATCCAA
This sequence comes from Flavobacteriaceae bacterium, assembly GCA_018608735.1. Taxonomy (GTDB): domain Bacteria; phylum Bacteroidota; class Bacteroidia; order Flavobacteriales; family Flavobacteriaceae; genus Hel1-33-131. The sequence goes on from JABAYZ010000187.1 coordinate 1,159, forward strand.
AACCGTAATGGAAATTGTACGTGAAGGTGCTGCAGAAACGGTCGCTATTTTGGATGAATACAATAAAATCAATGATATGTTTGGGTTGGAAGAAGTGTATTCCGATGCAGATAAAATGGAAAAACTAATGAACCGCCAAGCGGAGCTTCAAGATCAAATTGATGCTGCCAATGCCTGGGAATTAGATACCAAATTAGAAATCGCAATGGACGCTCTGAGAACTCCAGAGGGTTCTAAAAAAATCAGTGTACTCTCTGGTGGAGAACGCCGTCGGGTTGCTCTTTGTCGTTTACTACTTCAAGAGCCAGATGTTTTATTATTGGATGAGCCTACAAACCACTTGGATGCAGAATCGGTTCACTGGTTAGAACACCATTTGGCACAATATAAAGGAACAGTGATTGCGGTGACGCATGACCGGTATTTCTTGGACAATGTAGCCGGTTGGATTTTGGAACTGGATAGAGGAGAAGGGATTCCTTGGAAAGGAAACTATTCGTCTTGGTTGGATCAAAAATCTAAACGTTTAGCTCAGGAAAGCAAAACAGCTTCTAAACGTCAAAAGACATTGGAGCGAGAATTGGACTGGGTTAGGCAAGGGGCTAAAGGCCGTCAAACAAAGCAAAAAGCACGTTTGAAAAATTACGATAAATTAATGAATCAAGATCAAAAGCAACTTGATGAAAAATTAGAAATATATATTCCTAACGGGCCACGTTTAGGAACTAATGTCATCCAAGCTGAAGGCGTTAGTAAAGCCTATGCTGATAAGTTATTATACGATAATCTAAATTTTAATCTTCCGCAAGCAGGAATTGTAGGTATTATTGGTCCAAATGGAGCTGGTAAAACCACAATTTTCCGCATGATTATGGGTGAAGAAAAATCTGACAAAGGAAGTTTCAAAGTGGGAGAAACTGCAAAAATTGCTTACGTTGACCAAAGCCACTCGAATATTGATCCTGAAAAATCCATTTGGCAAAACTTTAGTGATGAGCAAGAGTTGATTATGATGGGTGGACGACAAGTCAATTCTCGTGCCTATTTGAGTCGCTTTAACTTTACGGGTAGTGAGCAAAACAAAAAAGTGAATATGCTGTCTGGTGGCGAACGGAACCGTTTACACTTAGCAATGACACTCAAGGAAGAAGGAAATGTATTGCTTTTAGATGAGCCAACAAATGATTTAGATGTAAACACCTTACGAGCACTGGAAGAAGGGCTTGAAAATTTTGCGGGCTGTGCGGTAGTTATTAGTCACGACCGTTGGTTTTTAGACCGTGTTTGTACACACATTCTTGCGTTTGAAGGCAATTCTGAAGTGTATTTTTATGAAGGTAGTTTTAGTGAATACGAAGAAAATAAAAAACAACGTTTGGGTGGCGATTTGATGCCAAAACGTATTAAGTACAAAAAACTAGTGAGATAGGTATGTTAGAAATGCGTCCTGTTTGTGAACACTGTAATAAAGCCTTATTGCCAGAAAGTGATGAGGCCATGATATGTGCTTATGAATGCACATTTTGTAAAACTTGTGTTGAAACAGTTCTCAATCATGAATGCCCAAATTGTGGGGGAACTTTTGAAAAACGTCCTGTTAAAAAAACTACTTCTTAGTTTTCTTATACAAGGGTATTAAGTAACTGATGTTATAACCAAACCCCATTCCAAAACGCCCACTGTCAAAAGTACGTCCAAATCCTGGGATGTATAAATTTTCAAAATTATCCGGTTCGGCTTCAAATAAACGTCCCTTGAGCTGCACATTTAAACCCATAAAAAGGTTGGTAAGAACTTCAGCTTTAAATCCAAACATAAATTCGAGCCATCCCGCATTTAGTCCAGAAAACTTTTTAGAGTCCAACACTTCTGTTTGTCCCCATGTTTGATTATTAGTATCGTAAATCGTATAGCTATTTAGAGTTTGATTGAAATTTGAAATCCCAAAACGCAATCCAAAATAAACCAAGTTTTCCAAATCGCCCCAGTTGTTATGCATATTGTAGTCAATTCCTGCTTTTAGATAGCTTCCTTTTGCAGTACTATTTAAATAATCTGTGACTGTTGTGCGCTCCTCATTTCCAACTTCAGCAGCGATATATATTCGATGTGTAATGCGATAATCCCCATTAATTTCAATCCCTTTATAATCGGATTCTATAAAGGATCGCGTTAGTTTACTCAAATCTACACCAAGGCGTAGTCCGTATTTTTCTGTGACCACCAAACTGTCAACGACAGGGATGTCTTGTTCTTGAGCAAGAAGTCCAAAACTCATGCTCAAACATCCTAATAAACTAATGAAGTATTTTAACATGAATTTCATTTTCATTTGTTATTTGTCTTAAGATGATATCCGAACTGCTCATCCATTGGTCAGCATCTTCAATGATGCTAAATGTTTGAACGTCAAAATTCGTTTTATACCCACAAGCTCTTGACACATACACGTCATTAGTTTGATAGGTTATTGTAATGGTGTCTGGATTTCCAGTGACCACACCTTCTTCAACATTATAATTCTTAAAAAGTATAAAGGTTGCTTGCGTATCGTCTGTTTTTAAAGGAAGCGCAATCATGGATCGGGTCATGATAAGTTCGTTAGTTATAGGTACCATCATATTTTCATTATCTAAACCAACGGCCAAAAGTTCAGGAACGTCCAAAGTATCATCGGGTGCTTCCAAGTTATAGAATTCAAGCACAATTCGAGGGGTGGTTTGTGTGTTCTCGGAGCAGACGTCGTCTTTTTCACAACTAAAACTGAGTATCAAAAATAAATAAATAAACTTTTTCATAGCCTATTAAATAGTGTTTCGTTTTTCCAAAAGTACAACATTTTCTACGTGATGAGTTTGTGGAAACATATCAACAGCTTGAGTTTTACTTATTTTATATACCGAATCAAGTAATGCGAGATCTCTTGCTTGCGTGGCACTGTTACAGCTTACATACACAATTTTTTCGGGTGCAACATCGAGAATTTGCGCCACGACATCTTTATGCATTCCATCTCTTGGGGGGTCAGTAATAATCACATCTGGACGACCGTGAGTTGCTATAAATTCTTTATTGAAAACGTTTTTCATGTCTCCTACAAAAAAGTCAACATTATCAATTTTATTTAATAGTGCATTTTCTTTGGCTGCGCTTATTGCATCTGGGACAGATTCTACACCAATGACTTTGAGCGCGTTTTTTGCCACAAATTGTGCAATGGTACCAGTACCTGTATACAGGTCATACACCAATTCTTTTCCTGTAAGTCCAGCAAAATTACG
>JABAYZ010000146.1 GCA_018608735.1 Flavobacteriaceae bacterium
AAGACACTCCGTTTTTTATGTATTTATCTTACAACGCTCCACATAGCCCAGACCATACCACAAAACAATATTTGAAGAAATCAGATCACATAGAAAATGGAATTAGAAGTGTGTATGCAGCAATGATTGATGGAGTAGATGAAGGTGTTGGCAGAATTGACTCCCTACTCACAAGACTAGGAATTCGTGAAAATACACTAATAATCTTTTTGAGTGATAACGGTGGACGCCTAGATGCGGCCAACAATGGTCAATTTAGAGGTCATAAAGGAATGTTATTTGAAGGTGGGATTCGAGTTCCCTTTACTATGTCTTGGCCGGCTAAATTACCACAAAACACAACTTACAATCAACCCGTAATATCACTAGATATTTTCAGTACTTGCTTGGCTGCAGCAAATGTAAAACTCAATGACAGTCTTCGTTTAGATGGAAAAAATCTTTTACCATTCCTAAAAAATAATCTAACTGAGGCTCCTCACAAAGCACTGTTTTGGAGAGTTGCCAATGGTGAAGAATATGCGATTCGAAAAGGAAATTACAAACTCATAAAAAGTGCCTACAAAAATAAAACGATGCTTTTTGATTTAAGTAAAGACGAAATGGAGACCCACGATATTTCTTCGTTAAAACCAGAACTATTTAATGAATTAGAGAGACTTTATACAAACTGGAATAAGGACTTAGCAGAACCGCGGTGGACCGATCCTCATATACTAAATGTGAAAAAAGAAGAACAAGATGTTCAAAACATAAGATTTAAAAGTTTATCAAAAAAAGAAAAAGAAAATTATGAATTTAATCACTAGAAAAAGAGGTGTGTCTAATTTATTGTCAAATTTATTTTTGGTTATTATACAGTTAATTTCTTTAAATCATAGTTTTGCTCAAACAGATACAAAAGAAAAGCCTAATTTTATTTTCATTTTAACAGATGATCATCGGTATGATTTATTAGGATCATCGGGGAATGATCTTGTTAAAACCCCTCATTTAGACCAACTTGCACAAGAAGGTATATTGTTTGAAAATGCACATGTTACAAGTGCTATCTGTACTCCAAGCAGAATTTCTATTCTTCTAAGCCAATTTGAGAGAAAACATTCAGTGAATTTTAACTCTGGAACGAGTGTATCAGAAGAAGCTTGGAATGAATCATATCCTGTAGTTATGAAAAACAATGGGTACTACACGGGTTATATAGGTAAAAATCACGCTCCGATTGGGGATGGAGGTTATCAATCTGGACTTATGGATAAATCTTTTGATTATTGGTATGCCGGTCATGGACATCTTTCTTTTTACCCAAAAGATCGACATGAAATATTTGCATCAGCACAGCACAATACTCAGATAGAAATCATGGGTGAAGGAGTCTCTGATTTTTTTAGTAATGAGTATAAACTAGAGGGGGCAAAACACTTTTTAAATCAACGTCCTGAAGATCAACCATTTTGCCTTAGTATTGCTTTCAATTTACCACACGGTGCGAGTACAACTACGATGAAAATGTTAAAATCAGATTCTGAAACATACAAATCTCTTTACAGAGATATAGAAATTCCACTTCCTGTAGACTATATTGCAAGAGAGGACATAAAAACCCCCAAATTACCACCAGAAATACTACATGTTGGTGACAGACAAGACATCTATAATTTTGTAGACAACGAAACAGACTTAAAGGAACGAATGATTCGTAATATGCAAGCCGTCACAGGAATTGATATGCTAGTTGGCAATTTACGTGCTACTTTAAAACAACTTGACTTGGATGAAAATACCATTCTTATTTTTACCTCTGATCATGGAATATTTTGGGGAGAGTATGGATTGGGAGGCAAAGCCTTGTGTTATGAAATTTGCACTAAGGTACCCATGATCATTCACAACCCTATGAGTCCAGAAAAGGCCAAGGGCATTGTTAATAATGAATTGGTTCAAACCATTGACATTGCACCAACAATGCTTCAATATGCAGGGATTAATATTCCAAATTCCTATCAAGGAAAGCCATTAAATAATATGATAAAAGGTAATAATGAGCCTATTAGAGATTATTTATTTACAGAAAATTTGTGGTCCACACACTTTGGCAACCCCCGTTGCGAATCTGTTCAGAATAAACAATGGAAATACATTCGTTATTACAAAAACGAAAACATTTCTTCTAGAGATGTTATTGCAATTGCGAAAGATCATAATATTAATCTTACTAAATTATTATATGGCAATCACGATCCTCAAATAGCCGTTTATCAAACTTATATTGAGTCTTCTGTAAATGGAGAACCTCCTGTTTATGAGGAACTGTATCATTTAAAAACAGATCCAAAAGAAAAAAACAATCTGATAAATAACCCTGATTACAGTAGAGAATTGGAAGATATGAGGATGGCATGGAGAAAAAAAATAAATTATGCACGTGGAGAGGGTAAAGCAAAAATTTTGAGATACACATTCGATAGTAAAGCAGAACAAGGAAATATTACGATGCCTAAATGATGATGTTTTAGATTAAAATAGCTATCTCCAATCAAAGAATATAAATATTAGTAAAAATGAAAAGAAATTACATTAAGTTTCTCTGGCTAATTTGCCTATTTATGGCTTCTTGTCAAACGGTCATAGAAAATACAGAGCCTGTTAGTTTTAATGAAGGCTGGAAATTTTACAAGGGTGAAGCTAGTAATGCCCAAAACTTGAATTTTGATGATTCTGATTGGCGGGATCAAAATTTACCACACGACTGGGCAATCGAAGGTCCATTTGATATACAATACAATGCTCGATGCGGAGGATTACCATTTCATGGTGAGGGATGGTATCGAAAATCTTTTAATATCTCAAAAAAAGCAAAAGGCAAACACGTAACCGTTCATTTTGACGGTGCTATGTACAATGCCAAAATATGGCTAAATGGAGTTTTAATTGGTCATCGACCAAATGGTTATATAGGATTTTCGGTAGACTTGAGTGAACACTTAAATTACGGGGGAGAAAATCTCATCGCAGTTCAATTAACTCCAGAAGATTTATCTTCCAGGTGGTACCCTGGTGCAGGTATCTATCGCAATACATGGTTAGAAATAAATAATCCTGTTCATGTTGCTAAATGGGGAACATTCATTACAACCCCTGTAATTACAAATGAATTAGCCAATATTAATATTCAAACAGAAATTGAAAATACTACATCAATAAATAAAACCATTACAATTCAGACCCTAATTTTTTCTAGAGAAAACAAAGAGTTGAGTTCTGTTTCTGAAACTATTTCTGTGAACAAAAATGAAATATCTATTATTAACCAAAGTACCGAAATAGTAAACCCAAAATTATGGGGTTTGCAATCGCCTTACCTATACAGAGCTGAAACTAAATTATATGAAAAAGGTAATTTGATTGACACTTACAATACCTCATTTGGTGTTCGTACAATCAATTATGGAAGTGAATTTGGATTTAAATTGAATGGGGAACCTACTCGATTTCAAGGAGTGTGTCTCCATCATGATTTAGGGCCTTTGGGGACTGCTGTAAATAGAAGAGCAACCGAGCGTCAATTAGAAATTATGCAAGATATGGGTGTTAATGCCATTCGCACCAGTCATAATCCTCCATCACCAGAACAAGTGAGACTTTGCGATGAAATGGGGTTGATGATTCAAATAGAAGCATTTGATATGTGGGAAAAACCAAAGGTAGAAAATGGATACAGCAAATTTTTTAATGAGTGGCACAAACAAGATTTAAGAGATATGATTCGTGCTTTTAGAAACAGTCCTTCTGTTGTGATGTGGAGCATCGGCAATGAAATTTTAGAACAAAGTGATAAAATTAATGGTGAACGTATAGCAAATGAACTAGCAATGATTTGCAAACAGGAAGACCCAACACGACCTACCACCGCGGGTTTTAATTATTATCCAGCCCCCATAAAGAATGGTTTAGCAAGTGCAATAGATCTTGTTGGGTGGAATTACAAGCCAAGAAAATACGCAGAAATTACAGAGCGACATCCAAACTGGGTCATTTATGGCTCTGAAACATCAAGCACTGTAAGCAGTCGTGGGGTCTATCATTTACCTGTAGAAAAATATGAGCTTCATGAATCATTACAAATTACAAGTTATGACATAATTGGTCCGCCTTGGGCTTATCCACCAGATATTGAGTTTGAATCGTTGGAAAATAATCCAAATAATTTAGGCGAATTTATTTGGACTGGATTTGATTATTTAGGGGAACCAACTCCCTTTGGAGGAAAAGACAACTCAACAAACGGTTACTGGAATGGGAATTGGCCTGCCAGAAGTTCTTATTTTGGAGCGGTAGATTTGTGTGGCTTACCAAAGGATCGGTTTTATCTTTACCAAAGTCAATGGACCAAAGACCCTATGG
>JABAYZ010000218.1 GCA_018608735.1 Flavobacteriaceae bacterium
AAATCGAAGTAAGCGTATTTAAAACCGCTACTTTCCATGTACAATACCGTTGGCTACAATAAGGTACGGTAAAGGGACATCCTTTACAAAGTTATAGAAACATCGTTTACACTTTTCTGAACGACATTTGATATAAAAATTAGATTATTTTGCCTTGGAAAGACGCAACAGCTATGGAACAAAAAGTAGAGTTTATTTGTGAGTGGAATTCAGGAAAATACACATCACAGAATTATGCGGAGTTTTTGTTATCTCGCGGCCAACAGCTTATAGATTGATTCGCAATTATGAGAATCAAGGAAGTTATTCATTAAAAATCCTTGTTCACGATAACGCTGTCACCCACCTGAAGAAAAGTGTAATCTACGGAACCATTTCCATGGAAAATATAGGAGATGCCAAAGATATTCCCAATGGTGTTTTTATAGGTGTCGTTAATAATTTCCTGTTCGTCAACAATCAAACTTACCGATTGGTTAATGTTTTTAATTAGTATCGTTTTAAAATCTGAAAAATCAATGCCCAATGAAGTTACCTGTTTCGAATCCCCATCAATTATTTTTTCGCTTAATTGGTAACTAGCCCATTTACTACAACCAGGTTTTACAAATTTAAATGAAATGTCACCTTTTTCACCGGAAATAATAATTTCCATACCATAACATCTTAATACTGGCCAATATGATGCTCTTTTTATGCTAGTTTTAAAAATGAAACTATCGGCATTGTTCTTGTTTGCAAAATAATTATCGAGCCGCATCATAACAATTCTTCCGGTATCGATACCAAAATCACTTAACTCACTTGTGGAATAAAACAAAGCATTATTCTTATAAGATTCCTTTATAAGAAGAGGGTAGAAACGGTCTTTATATTGCTGGTCGAAATAATATGCAAGAGCTTCCCATCCATTCGTTTCAATTTTTATTTTTAGGGTATCTGAAATTACCTGGTCATTTTTTTCAATGGTAATATTGAATATGCCTGGAAAACGATAATAACGAGAAATCTCTTTTTTCCCCGCAATTATATATTCAGGCTCATATCCATCACCAAAATTTATAAAAAGGCTGTCATCTGTAATAGGAGTATCATAACGTAGAAAAACTGTTGCAGGATTGTTACCATCTATTGTAATCAACTCGATGGATGCATTTGTAGGATTATCAAAAATGTTTTTGAAACTGTTAGCAAAAAAGATAATACCCACACACGTTATCAATAAAGGAATAGCAAACAATGCGAGCTTCTTATATTTTTTATTAGGTTTCACTACTGAATTGGTTTGGGCTTGTTGAAATTCATAGCCAGAATAATTAATTAAGGCTTCCAAAGTGGCTTTTTGAGGATAATACCTATTGGGAGTGGAAACTTTACCAAATATCCTTTTTAAGGTTGACACGCTTATAGATACTTTGGTCTTCTTACGAATCGCAAAGCTTAAATCAGTATATTCTTTATTATGCCAATTCTTAGCATTCCCTCGGTCGAATCTTTGCTCTACTAGGCGAATTACAGTTTCAAAATCGTTTTGCATAATAAAAATTTAGTCATTTGTAATGGTAGTGCACTGTAGATTAGATGTATACTTTGTTCAGAATACTGAACCAGGTTTGAATAACAAAAAACGTTTTTCCTGAATGAGATCCAATATATTTGCCTGAAATATAAACTTAAAATCTTTACCATGAATTATCTTTTAACCCTTTTTTTACTAGGAGTCTCATTTGTATCCTATTCTCAAATGAATCTAGTACACTATGAAATTCCAAATGCAGAAATTTCTCAAAGGAATGGTGAAATTACTGATATTAGAGGGAGTTTTCATGTTAGTGGTATTTATCCACACCTAACAACATATACCCACGGACGGGTAAATGGTATTGGAGATAATAGCCAAGTGGAATGTGGAATTGGAGCCTTGGTCGAATGGAATGATAAACTCTATATGATCAACTATGGCGCTCACAATGTTAATGGGAGTGAACACAAATTGTATATTATTGACAAAGATAAAAATATGGAAATATTTCAGGGTAGTGTTGGAGGTACACCAGCAGCCAGAATGATTCATAAAGAATCTGATCAATTATTTGTCGGCCCATACGCCATTGACCGATCCGGAAATATACGAGTAATTGATATTGCGAAAATGCCAGGGAGGTTAACCGCTATTGCCCGACATTTAAAAGATCCCGAGAATTTCGTGTATTACTACGATATGGAGGGGATGCTTTACGAGCTAAACGTGCATACCTTGGAGCCAAAATTATTATTTGAAAATCCCTTACCTGGCTGGCACGGAAAGGGTGCATATACAAGTCAAAACCGTTTAGTGTTAGCAAATAATGGTGGAGAGGTTAAAACGAAAGAGAATGTTGATGATTGGAAAATTGACACTACAAATGTTTTTGGCGAGGAGAAACGAGGGATCTTAGCTGAATTTGACGGTGATAATTTTAAGGTTGTAGAACGTAGACAATTTACTGATGTCACTACCAAAAATGGAATAAATGCGGTACAAAATGAGCAATCCCCTTTGTGGAGCATGGGTTGGGATAAACGTGCCGTACGATTGAAAGTATTGGACAATGGAATCTGGGAAACTTTTTTACTGCCCAAAGCGGCTTACAATAATGATGCAGCGCATGGTTGGTTTACTGAATGGCCTCGCATAAGAGAGCTCTGCGATGGTAAATACATAATGGATATGCATGGCATGTTCTTTGACTTTCCCTCGACCTTTTCAAGTAAATCGACTGCTGGTATCAAGCCAGTTAGCTCACATTTAAGGTACATCCCTGATTTTACCTGTTGGAATGGTAGTGTGATTCTTGCCACCGACGAAACCTCTATTCAGGGAAACCCTTTATCTGGTCAGGCCCAATCAAACTTATGGTTTGGTACTTATAATGACCTTTCTCAATGGGGACCCAAATCCGCCTATGGGTCTATTTGGTTAGAAGATAAGGTGAAAGCTAATTCAGCATCCTTACCCTATTTGTTCAACGGTTTTGATAATAGAATTTTACATCTAACAAATTTTGAAGACTTCCCGGTTGAAATAAGCATTGAGATCGATACAAATGGTGATGGTAATTGGCATCAATTAAAAACAATTAAGTTAAACGCAAATGCATATGAATTTGAGATTTTTAAACAGGACTTAAACGCAGAATGGATTAGACTAAGTTGTAATACCAATGCCAAATTAACAGCTACTTTTCATTACACTGAAAGTACACAAAAAAAGGATTTTATGCCTAATAAAATTTTCGAAGGTATAGCATCCACAAATTACAAAGGAAAAGTGAGTCATGTCAAGTTGTATTCCAATGAACGAAATTTCAATCTCACACTACAAAAGGGTGACATTATCAACGGCGGTTTTAAATTTTCCGACACTTATGAATTAAATAAATACACGTTTGATTTTCATGAAGGTATGAAAGATAGTACATCACTGGTTACACGTAAAAATAAAGTGATATGGGAGGAAGATGATGCATCGGTAATCTTAAAAACTAAAAACGATAGACTTAGGTTACCAAAAGGCAAAGGAATTTACTATCCTAAGGCTTATAGAAATTTGCGTGAGGTAGAGTCAGAACGAACCTTAGCGAATATTCACGGAACTTTTTATGAAGTACCCCTTTATTCAATACACCAAGACCCGCTTTACAGGATGATGCGGCCTGTTACAACCCATAACAGAATGATTGCTGATTTTAATACATGGAATGGTTTATTGGTTTTAAGTGGCTTGAAAGAGACTGCAAAAAACAACAATCATATTGTTAAGGATGAGACCAATGGCTTAGGCGTTTGGATTGGTGGTATTGATGATATTTGGAATATGGGTAAACCTGTAGGTGAAGGTGGTGTTTGGAAAAACACAGCAGTAAAAGCCAATGAAGAGTCTGATTTATATCTCATGACAGGTTATGACCATAAGGAAGTTTCCTTAACCGCAGACAAAGATGTTGAGATTACCTTACTTGTGCATAATACACACTATTCCGAGAAAGCAACTGTTTATAAATCGTTTAAAATAAAAGCCAATGAAACGATATCGCATACTTTCCCTGTCGGTTTTAGTACGCATTGGATTTCGGCAAAATCTAACAAAGATTGTGAGGCAACGGTTTGGTTTTCCTACAAATAAAGAAATTGCATTTTGAATTAAGAATTACTGTAGCCAACAATGTATATAGCAAATAGGCGTAATAGTAGTAAATTCAAGGGTTGTAGCCCGCTTCAACTTTGTAGCGGTTTGATAAGTTTAAAGCCCGCAATCGCCTACTTGCCATATACTAAACGTTGGCAGTAATTTGATTAAACCAAAATGGAGATAGAATGTTTGATAAAAAAAAT
>JABAYZ010000039.1 GCA_018608735.1 Flavobacteriaceae bacterium
CCTTCACCAAACATCTTGTAAACAAATTCAAACATTCGGCTCGATGTTTCAAGTTGAGTTTCTAGAAAAATCCCACTGAAAAACGGCTTAAAAAAGTCAGTAATTATCTGTTCCGAAAACCCGAGTTTTTTTAAATAAGAATAGGTTGTTTGTTCTTTCTCAGAAAAAATAGCAGTCAGCGTTTTTTTCTTTAAAACTAGGTTAAGCTGTAAAATTTTAAATTTATCTGAGAAGTTACCGATGCCTGAAAAGAGACTTGATAATAATAAAGAAGGAGCTCTTAATGGATCGCCTATGGGCTTTTGTCCACTAAATGAAAAAATGGAAGCACCTGGCAAGAACTTTTGAAGCTCCAAAGCTTCGTAATTAAGGTATTTTTGTGCTGCTGGATAGGCCGTAAGGAGCACCTGAAAGCCGTGGTCCAATTGATAACCGTCTATTAAATCTGTTTTTACACGCCCCCCTACCCGATCAGTAGCTTCAATAATTATTGGATTATAGCCATGGTTTTCTAAAACTCTAGCCGCAATAAGTCCACTTACACCAGCCCCAATAATGTGTATTTTTAAGTCCTTTTTATTCATCAGTTATATAACTATTCATTTCTACCTCGCATTTACATGCGTTCTTAACAATCTTTTCTTTTCTTCTTGAACGGCAGGATGTTTTTTATGTCCCCATATTTTATCTCTTGCAGCTCTAGAACTTTCTTGTAAGTCCACAATTGGTAATGGATAATCCTCTCCTATCAAAATTCCACTAAAAGTCTGTTCCATGGCCGTCATGGTCCAAGGTTCATGAATATATGCTATTGGAACGTTTGCTAATTCGGGAATCCATTTTTTTATAAAGACCCCCTCGGGATCATGCTCTTGAGAGTTTTTTACAGGATTATATAAACGAACCGTATTAATTCCCGTAGTTCCAGCTTGCATCTGAAACTGTGGATAGTGTATGCCCGGTTCGTAATCTAAAAACTGCCGTGCAAGATGGTAAGTTCCCTCCCGCCAATCTTGGTCTAAATTGAGTGTTAAAAAAGACACAACCATCGCGCGCATTCTAAAATTAATCCAACCAGTTGTTTCTACAGCTCTCATGCAGGCATCAATTAAAGGATAGCCTGTGGTTCCTGTTTTCCATGCTTTTATAAATGAATCATTTTTTTCATGTGGCAAAAGTTCATACCCGCTATTAATACACTCGGTTTCATAGCGACACTCCATTTCAAATTTTTGAATAAAATGACAATGCCAATGTAGTCGGGTAAGCATGGCTGAGAAGGCTTTGCTGTTTCTGGTCCCATTTGGGTGCGTTCCAATAAACTGAAAAGCTTGTTTAACACTCATATTACCCCATGCTAAATAAGGAGATAAGCGGCTGCAAGACATTCTGCTTTCCGTAGGTTTGGATATATGCTTCTGGTAGTTAAATCCGCGTTGGTTAGTGAAAGACTTTAAGTACCTCCAAGCATTTTTCTCACCTGGTGGTTGGTAGTGATTTGGGTACTCTTTTAGTTGAGACTCTAACTTTAAAGGGATTAAAAAGGGGTGTTCTAAATGTGCATCTTTAGAAATTGTATACTTATTTTGAAGAACTGGCATATGCATTTTTTGGTGCCATTGTTTGTTCCAGTCCTGTCTGTTTTTAATCCCTCTTAAAATTCCATCTCTTTGAAATTCCTCCCAGTTAATTTGATTGGATTTACAAAACCCATTTATCATTTTGTCCCGTTCCCAAGACCCTTGTGTTCCGCTTTCTTGGTAACTGAACACAGAGTTTATATTATAGTCTTCATTTAAGTAATTAAACACCTCCATAGCTTCTCCATAAAACACCTCTACCCGCCTATTAAACTCACTTAACAATTTATTTAAAGCAACAATTGAATGGTATACAAACTGTAAATGTCTTGGACTGGTATCGGGGTACTCAATTCTTGAAGGTTCAAAAAGATAGATAATTCGATACGGGATCCCAGCACATTCAGCCTTCAATAAAGGCGCATGATCTTGGGAACGAAGGTCCCTTTTTAACCATACAATATTTACAGATTTTGAACTCAATATGTAAGCTGTTTTTTACATTTTTTCCAGAACGAAAAAAAGGATGGGAAATAGCCTTGAACGTCAAACATCCAATCTCTAGAATCTTCAGTTCCTTGGTAATGCTTGTTAAGAGGGTGTTCTTTAAAAAAGAGGTTCTCAAGCTTGTATTCACTTACAAGAGTATCGAATTCCCCCACATAAATTTGAATGTTTTCGATGTTGTCTTTAGCTAACTTAATGATAAAATTAATAGTTTTTTGTGAGACCGGATACTGCTTAAAATGCGATGGCTCTAACAGCAAAAAACGATTGGCTGAAATGTCATTTTTCCAAACAGGATCTATATTATAAAAATTATAAATGCAGCTGGGGATATTAGAGTCTACTGTTACAGCGGAGTGTTTTGGTAGTGGCGTCAACAGTTTAATTACAGGAGTGTCTTTTAAAACTTCAGGAACTGGCAAAGATGTAAATGCCTCATAAGGCACATCCAAAAAGGTGTTTTTCTGGCTTGTAAAACAATACTTATTGATGTTTTCTTGGTTGGCTACATATTTTTTATTGGCGTTTGCTCCGGCCACCCATTGCCAACTCAAAGCGTTACTCGCCCAATCCGCATCCAATAAATGGAAATACATCCACTGAGCCGGAGTTTTCCAGTGACTTTGCCCCATATTACAAGCTATAGCTGCGGTATACATTCTTAAATGATTGTGCATATACCCTGTTTTGTAAAGGGTTTCAATAGCCGTATCAATAGCTTCAACCATTGTGGAAGCCTGTACCAAGGAAGCGGAAATAGAATGGTTAGAGACGGGATATTGAGGGTGTTTCAAATCAGCATTAATAGCTGATCCTTTAGATATCCAAACCTGTTGCCAGTAATCTCTCCAAGCTAATTCTTGTATGAATTTTTCAATTTGTGCGGGTTTATATCCTTTTTTTAAAACTTCGGAAAGTATAAATTTTGTTGAAATAACTCCTCTAGATATATATGGAGATAGAAAGGTAACAGCACCATTTATATAGTTTCGGGTCGAACTGTACTTAACAGGATCTATAGCGCAAACACGCTGAAGAATTTCGGCATAAGTGGTTGGAAAAAGAGTGTTATTTTGGTTAAATAATTCCATAGTAAGCTAATTAAATCTAAATGCTTTTTCATTGTAAGTAGATGCTTCATTAATTACTAAATACTTATGATTAAAACATACCATAAAGATAGGTCATGTTTAACAAAATATATTGATGTAAAAGTTAATTATTCTTTAATTACATTAGATAGTTAGTATTTGAATTTACTTATCAAATTCTGAAGCCAATCACTAAATATCTGATGTTAAATGAATTATATTTGAAATATCTACAAAAAATACTGTTAAAAAGGGGTGTCTACTTTGATATGTGTAATTCATTACATAAATTTATAATTGATTTAGATCCAAGTCTCAATCTTCAATAACCAATTTTCATAAAGACGATTTAATTACTTTTTTTAAAGGAGTTTATGAGCTGTAAACGTAGCTTTTAGTTCTCTTTTCGTAATCCCTCTACATACTATTATGGGACTTACTCAGCGAAGCTGTGCCAAATAATCATTAGACTTCAGAGAGTTTTTATAGGACCTGAATATAACCTTACGCACCCCCTTTCTAAAACACTTGGGGTTTTTTGGTTCTATTGACTAGCTTAAATACTTCATCTAAGAAATACTTCATTTCCCAAACCTCGTCATAATTAGAATATGGACAAAACAATTTCATCACTATTAACTAACATTTTCTCAGGATTTCATTGAAAAAATGAATATCAAAAAACGAGTCTATTATTTTTATGAAAGAAGACCTTTCAGGTGCAGATTTAGAATTTAATAAACAAAATAATAAAATTAACACTCAACCTTAAAAAGACAATTATGAAAATCAAAAATTTAATGTATTTAACTATAGTTACTTTAACTATTATTTGCTGTAAACAAGAACCGAATGACTATGTTATGTTCTCAGGAAAAATAACAAATCAAAATTCTGACTCCTTAGTTATAAGCTCACAAACAGATAGACATTTTCAAAAGAGAATTACTGTAGCTGATGATGGGACTTTTAGTGACACTTTAAATGTAGTAACTGGACGTTTTTATGTCTATGATGGCACAGAAATGACGGAACTTCAACTTGAAAATGATCATGATGTACATTTAACTTTAGATACAAATCAGTTTGACGAATCGATTGTTTATACTGGAAGTGGTGCTAATGCTAACAACTATTTAGCAAAAAAAGCATTATACCAAGAGGCTCTCTTAACAGACAAAACTC
>JABAYZ010000207.1 GCA_018608735.1 Flavobacteriaceae bacterium
TAAATTTTTCTAAACTTTTTTTATCTTTTTTGGCCGGAGCCACTTCAAATTTACTGTTTACATCTACGGCGTAGCAATAGCTTGCCGCTGTACTTTTTTTGAATTCTTGTAATTGATCGACGTTTTCTAATCCAATCCCACCACTTAAAAAATAAGGTTTTGTAGACGGATAATTTTTTAAAACAGACCAGTTAAAACAGTAGCCATTTCCACCTGATAAAGGCCCTTTGGTATCAAACAAATAAAAGTCACAAACTGTTTCATAGGGGGATAGTACATCAAAATTAAGTTCATTTTTAATAGAAAACACTTTGATGACCTCTATATTAAATGCTTGCAGAGATTTGCAAAGTTCAGGCGTTTCTTCGCCATGCAATTGAACTGCTTGCAAATTGTGAGTATTGATTTTTTCGACAATAGTATCAAAGGAAGCGTTGACAAAAACACCTACTTTTTTTATGGAAGGATAGAGGGTCGGGATCGACGCTGACACGTGACGCGAAGAGCCTTCATAAAATATAAAGCCCATATAATCAGGTTTAATCGCAGCAATCGCCTGAATATTATCGTCATATCGCATGCCACATACTTTTAGTTTCATGCGTTTAATAGATTTATAAAATCTGCTGCCGCTGCACCAGGGTTTTCTGTTTTCATAAAATTCTCACCAATTAAAAATCCTTTATAGCCGTAGGGCTGTAGGCTTTTGATATCTGACACAGAGCGAATGCCACTTTCAGAGATTTTCACAAATTCTTCAGGGATGCGTCCACTCAAAGTTTTGCTCGTTTCTAAACTAACTTCAAACGTTTTAAGATTTCGATTGTTGACGCCAATCATATTGAGGGAAGGCATGATTGATTTATCTAATTCTTCTTGGTTGTGTACTTCTAATAAAACTTCCATCCCTAAACTTTGAGCCAGAATTGAGTAGTGTTCAATTTCTTTACGGCTTAAGACGGTTGCGATAAGTAAAATCACATCGGCACCATAGGCCTTAGCTTCTGTTATTTGGTAGGGGTCAATTATAAATTCTTTCCGTAGCAAGGGTAGTTCACAGCTCGCTCTAGCGGTCAATAAATCTTCTAAGCTTCCACCAAAGTATTTCATATCCGTTAAGACAGACATGCCACAAGCTCCAGCGTTTTCATAGCCTTTCGCAACATCTTGGATATTCAAATTTTGATTGATGCAGTCTTTGGATGGTGAGCGGCGCTTATGTTCTGTAATTAGTCCTGAAGCACTTTGCTTTAGTCGCTTACTAAGAGACGGCGATTTGCGCTCAAACAAAACGGACTGTTCTAGTTGTTTAACAGGGATCAGTTGTTTTCGAAGTGTAACCTCAAGGTGTTTGTCAGCAACGATACGTTCTAATATACTACTCATGATAAGGCGATTAGTTTAGTGAGACATTGATTTGCTTTTCTAGAGAAAAGGGCTTCTTTGGCCAGTTCGTAGCCTTCAATATGGGTCAGCTGTTTGGCGGTTGCAATCGCTAAACCAGCATTGGCACACACCACATTATTTTGTGCTTCAGTCCCCTGACCTGCTATAATTGTTTTAAAAATTTTGGAGGCTTCTGCCACTGAGTTTCCACCAAAAATTGCTTGTTGGCTGTTGTTTTGTAACCCTAAATCTTCTGCTGAAAAAAGAACTTCCGACTTATTGGAGACAATTTTAACGGAATTTGTTAAAGATATTTCATCATAACCCCCTAGGTCATGAACTAGGCTGTAATTTTTATCGGAGTCTTGATAAAGGTAGGTGTAAAGGCGCAAAAGTTCTAAGTTAAATACCCCTACCATTTGGTTTTTAGGAGCCGATGGGTTTACCATTGGTCCAAGCATATTAAAAAAAGTTTTAACCCCTAATTCACGTCGAATAGGTGCTACGTTTTTCATCGCTGGATGAAACAAGGGAGCATGTAATACGCAAATACCTGTCGTAGCAATAGCACGTTCTAAAAAGTCGACATCATTTGAAAAAGTCACACCAAGAGATTCTAGGACATTTGAAGATCCACAGGCAGAAGATACGCCGTAATTTCCATGCTTAGCAACAGGTATGCCTGCGGCAGCCGTTACAAATGAGGAAAGTGTAGAGATGTTAAAGGTGTCTTTACCATCGCCCCCTGTACCGCATAAATCTATGGGGTTATATGCCGATAAATCCACAGGAATACAGAGTTCTAAAAGCGCATTTCTAAATCCTTTCAACTCTTCTAGAGTGACACTTCGCATCATAAAAACAGTAAGAAAGGATGCGATTTGACTCTGGTTATAGTCTCCTTTAGAGATATTAATCAGAATCTGTTTCGCTTCTTTAGCTGAAATAGTTTCGTGATTAATAAGTCTGTTTAAAATATGTTTCATTTGTTATTATTTATCAAATTAGGAGTTAATCCAGTTTTTCAATAGTTGTTTTCCGTTTGGAGTGAGTACTGATTCTGGATGAAATTGCACTCCTTTCACATCGAATATTTTATGCCTTAAAGACATTACCTGTCCATTTATGTCAACTGATGTAGCTTCTAAAACCTCAGGTAGAGCTGCGTCTACCACCCATGAATGGTAGCGCCCAACCTGAAGTGTTGGTCCAATTTGATCAAACAGAACTTCATCTTTCACTATAACAGTAATGTCTGTATGAACTCCGTGATATACTTCCTCTAAATTTACAAGTTGACCTCCAAAAACATCTCCAATAGCTTGTTGTCCTAGGCATACACCTAGAATACTTTTGGTAGATGCATAGCGTCTAATTACAGCATTTAATAACCCCGCTTCTTCTGGAATCCCAGGGCCAGGGGAGAGGAGTATTTTATCAAAATACTCAACGTCATCTAATTCAAACTTGTCATTTCTAAGAACCGTTACTTCGCAGTCTAGGTCTTCTAGGTAATGCACCAAATTAAAGGTAAAACTGTCGTAATTATCGATGACTACTATTTTTTTCATATTTATATTGTTTCAGCGAGTTTAATGGCTTTGGTTAAAGCACCTAGCTTATTATACACTTCTTGAAGTTCATTTTCTGACGTAGACTTTGATACGATTCCTGCCCCAGCTTGCCAATGCAGTTGATAGTCTTTACTTAAAAATGTACGGATCATAATGGCATGGGTAAAATTTCCGTCGAAATCCATAAAACCTATAGCCCCTCCGTAAAAGGCACGGCTTGTTTTTTCGTATTTTTCAATGAGTTGCATTGCTTTGTGCTTAGGAGCACCACTAAGGGTACCTGCTGGAAATGTATCAGCTACAATTTGCATAGTTGGTGTGTTTTTTTTGACGTCTCCAATGACTTTACTGACCAAATGAATAACGTGTGAGAAAAACTGTACTTCTCTGTATTTTTCAACAACAACGTCCGTACAATGTCGGCTTAAATCGTTTCTAGCGAGGTCTACTAGCATGACATGTTCGCTATTTTCTTTTTTATCGGCCACTAGTTTTTTTGCTAATTCAGCATCTTTTAAGTCATCTCCTGTTCTCGCAAAAGTACCAGCAATAGGGTGGATTTCTGCCTTCTGATTTTCTACAACAAGTTGTGCTTCTGGTGAGCTTCCAAAAATCTTAAACTTCCCATAATCAAAATAAAACAAAAAGGGTGAGGGATTAATGCTTCGTAACGCACGGTACACATTGAAATCATCACCTTTAAAATCTTGTTGAAATTTTTTAGATAACACTAACTGAAAAACGTCGCCGCGATTACAGTGTTTTTTAGCCAAATCTACATTAGATTTAAAGGCTTCGTCTGTTAGGTTGGAGCTGATTGAACCTATGGATTTGAAATCATAAGATGAAAAACTCTGCATTTTTATCAAATGATCAATAGCCTCTATATTACTTTCAGTTTCATAACAATGTGCAAATATATAGGCCTCATTTTTGAAATGATTAATAGCAATTATGTTTTGATACACCGCATAATACATGTCTGGAATTTCAACAGAACCGTTTTTTTTTGAAATAGTAATGTCTTCAAAATACTTGACCGCATCATAGGCTGTAAATCCAAACATTCCATTATTAATGAACTTAAATACTTTATCTTTTTGAGTTTCAAATTGCTTTGTAAACGCATCAATTTCTAACGTTACCTTATCATGTGATACAGTCTTGATTTCTGTAGTACGATCAGGGTAGGTTTTAGTAATAACGCTAGCCTCAACTTTTATGGAAGCTATGGGGTTACAGCAGATGTAAGAAAAACTATTATCATTGCCGTGGTAGTCGCTGCTTTCAAGTAGAATACTATTGGGGAATTGATCTCTAATTTTTAGATACACACTCACAGGCGATATGGTATCGGCAAGTATTTTTTTGTAATGTGTTT
>JABAYZ010000029.1 GCA_018608735.1 Flavobacteriaceae bacterium
AGGCAATACACCCATCACCAAGAACATCTCTGCATGGAGACATGGAGAGGGGGTCCTACTTACCACAGTCTGGAAGTTTAAAGGCCTAGAGGCTGATGCTATGATCCTATGTGACGCACAAGGTATTACTAATTTCTTCACCAAACAGCATGCTTACGTTGCCTGCTCTCGGGCTAAGCATCTTTTAACTATTATATCGAAAACGAAAGACTGGCATTAAAGGAGATTAATCAATATGCCCAAAACTCTAGCAGATCAACTTTCCAACATGTCCACAGAGGCTGCAAAACAGTGGAGTGCGATTCAATCCGGAGGTGAACACCTTTAGGACGGAAGTTGCTACTTCGATGGTCGAAGCGTGACCGCAACTTGGTCGTTCAAGGATAGGCACGTGAGCATCGGAAGCGGACTGTGGCGATGGGCTAGTAGACGCACCTATTGAGGGGCCAAAGGGGTCATGTCATTACCTTTGTGGTTGCCAATTTCGTAGCTATCCCCTCTCCTACTAAACCATGCCACGCAGCCTGCGAATTGAAAAAGAGAACGGGGTTTACCACATCATCAACCGTGGGAATTACCGGCAGGATTTATTTATCAACGAGGGGGCGCACGCGGCTTTTGAGAATTGCTTATTCGAGGCCTGCGAGAAATGCGAATGGGTGCTTGAAGGCTTTTGCGTAATGACTAATCACTTCCACTTGGTGGTGCGCACGCCGAAGGGGAATTTGATCTACGGAATGAAATGGTTGCAATCGACTTTCGCGAATCGCTACCACCACTATAGGAAGGTGCATGGAAAGTTGTTCCAAGGACGCTATAAGAGCTTAATCGTCGAAGAAGACAGCCATCTGGGTACATTGCTCCACTACGTGCATTTAAACCCTGTGCGGGCGAGCATGGTGAGCGTCGATCAACTGATAGACTACCGATGGTCGAGCTTCTGGTATCTGTTCAACAAACGAAAGCGACCCGATTTTCTGGACTGCTCGGGAGGCCTGGAGGCGGCAGGAGGTCTAGCCGACACGCCTAAGGGCAGAGATCAATACCTGAGCTACCTAAAATGGCTTTCAGAGGATGATGCCGCCCAAAAGGAAATGGCTTTTGAAAAGATGTGCCGAGGCTGGGCGCTCGGGACTAAGGATTTCAAGAAGGCTCTGCTTGAAGAAGTCGAGGATGACAATGAGCCAGTCGATCAGCCTGAGAAAGTTCCGAGATACGATGGTGAGCGTCTACGCGAGGCCAACGAGCTGAGGTGGGAGATGCTTCTGGACAAAGGTCTCTCTGCGATAGGAAAAGATACGAAATCAATCTCAGGAGATCTCAAATCGGCGGACTGGAAAGTGACACTGGCATGCCTACTCAAGCTTAAAACGAGCGCGACCAATGCCTGGATCACCCAACAGTTGAACATGGGCACTCCGGACGCAGTCAGCCGATATGTTTCAGAATTTAGGACATCAGGCGGAGACCAGAAAATGCCCTTCAAAGAACTGACCACAAAGGTAATGACATGACCCTTTTTGAAATCATGACCCTTTTTGAAATCATGTCCCAGAGGATCGGATTTCGGGTAGATATTGGTGTTGCTGACAGCTAAAACAGAGTTTTACCTCCAATCACGCTCTATAGCCTTCGCCCAATTAAAGGTTCCACCCTACACAACTCAAACTTCACTCTTCATTTGCCCCTCTCCCGTCAACCCTCACCCCAGCGGCTAGCGCCGCCGAAAAGCAAATTCCTATCAGTAATATGAACGTTAAAAAAATTCTATCTGTTGTTACTTTTACTACATTGTTTTTATTTGTTTTTTTATCTTTTCGTTATTACTCATCACTAGATTATTTAGTTGGTTATACCAATATAATTCATTCAAGCCCAACCAAACCTTTGAATATAGGTTTTAGTACAATTTCTCAGTACAGAAGTGGATATCTAGATAAAATTAAAGTAGTAAAGGCTGTAAACGAAGAAATTGTTTATACAGAAGTAATCAGCAAAAGAATAGATCCAATAAATAAAGAGAATTTCCTAGAACTGAATTCATCAATATCTATACGTCTACCTTCCAATTTAGAAAAAGGTCTCTATTATGCTCAACCATATGGAAAAAGTAAGGGGGCAAAAATTTATTTTATACTTAGATCAAATACAGCTCCAATAAACTCTTCAAAATATATTGGTGTCATTATACCAAACTTTACTCATCAATCCTACAATACTTATGGTGGAGATTCATAGAATACAAAATATCAAAGATACCATTTCATTCAATTGAACATAGCACAATTCCTGTTATCAAGTTTCTTGAATCCAAAGGTTTTAAATGGAGGATAATGAGTTCTGAAGATTTGCACAAAGGCACACAGGTATTTCAGGAAGCATCTTTGTTGTTATTTTTAGGGCACGATGAATACTGGTCATCAAATATGAGAACGAATGTATCGCAAAAGTTAGAAACATCTGACGCTATAATCTATTCAGGTAATTTCTGCTGGTGGAAAGTCACAATAGATGAACATTCTAAAAAACTATCTTGTTACAGAAATGATTATGGCTATTGGCACAAATTGGGATTTCCAGAGGAGAATACTTTTGGTCTTTCATTTAGATTTTCGGGATATTCTCTTGGTTGGAGATTAAATCCTAAAGAAGCTTCGTTTTTAGGAGTGAGTGAAAATGAATATAAGGATTCTGGAACATATTATATTCTTAATGAAAAACATCCCGTTTTTTCAGATATACCAATCAACTCAGGAGTTTTAGAAGTTAATAATCCAGTTAATTATTTTGAATCGGATGGATTGCCCTTAACAAAATTAAAGGAACTTAACAATACCTCAGATTTGATACATATTACCCCCCTTGCAAAAACCATAAATTATTATGGTGGTATAATAAATAGGAACATTGGCATTATAGAAATTAAAAATAAGAAAGGAAATGGAAAAATATTGAATTTTGGTTCCGTAGGTTGGACAATAAATACAAATCATGAAAATTCAGAAGCATTAAAGATACTTCATAATGCTATTTTATATTTAATGAATGATAACAAAAGGAATTAAACAGCTTTCAATTGAGAAGTTTCTTCAAAAAATAAATAATTTTCACAGTTGGAGGCTAAAAGGGTTTGAATAACATCCCACCCTCTCCGCCATAACGTACTCTCTTGATCTAGAGTACACGTTTCATTCATAAATACCGCTATTTTGGGGGGGATGTCCCACCAGTTGTTAAAACTCTAAGGTGATCTCAGATCTATGTTTGATTTAGTGTATTGTATTTAGAGTGAGTCAAGGTTGTAGGTGTGTTGATTAGGTCGCTTCGCGTAGGCCGTCTTCGGCCGGAGCGAAGCGACCTAATCAGGTAGGGACTTCGTCTCGAGGGAATTGAAGTTTCCTGTTTTAGGCTAAACCACTAAAAATCGCGAAGAACCCTTATCTTGCTCTTATTCCATCCCAAATCAGTGCCTAGCAACTTAAATAAGTCTTCATTGTATGGCTTATAGAATTTTTGAAGAACACTGAGAGAATCAGCATCAACTGACGATTCATACCCTCTCACATGGTTGTTCGCCAGTTTTTTTTTAGGCCAATCAAAAGATGAGATGCCCAAGAATTGCTCAATTCGTTTCAGCTCCTGTATTTTACTAGACATTAAATCTTGTGAATTGATGACGAGAAGCTGATCGCGAGAAAAATATTTATAGAAATTCTCGAGCTGCTGCGCATATATACCTCTCTGCACAAAGTCAGGAGTGGAATATTTTTCAGTCTTCATCAAAGCTTCTATTTCATCCGAAATGATTTCATTGAAACTTGGAAAATCGTCTTTATGGAAAAGGTCAAGGTATGGTTTTCTGTGCTCGCGTGGATTTTCAGAAAAGTGTTTGAGGTAAAATTCCTTTTTTTCGTGATGTGCAATCCTCCACATATTCCAAGCTGAATAGGCTCGTTCAATTGGATCTCGCAATACAACGATAAGCTTGATCTTATTATTGTAAGCTGAAATCCTCTCAGGAACCCATGGATGGTAAATATATGATGGAGTTACTTCAAAATACTTTTTGTCGGTAGTTTTTTTTCGATCAAAGTGGTTGTGATACCACGTTTCTCCTTTTTCGTAATTTGTATCAAAGTAGTGAATTTCTTTTGTGCTACCAAAACCACATTGAGGGTGTAGCGAAAGAAAGCTAAACAAGGATGACGTTCCGGCTTTCTGGGTTCCCACTACGAGAAAATCTAATTTGAATTGTTTTTTGCCGAGTAAACGATCAATTATTTTCATA
>JABAYZ010000055.1:0-2635 GCA_018608735.1 Flavobacteriaceae bacterium
AGTATTGGCTGACGATATATTTGACAGAAGTAACTTCTTGACTTCTATCTGTGTTAAAATGTCACATTTGAGTGGCACCAAAATGGCTCACAAAGAAAAAAAATTACCAAAGGTTAAAGAGCATATTCTTATGTATTCAAAAAACAAGTCTAATGTCAGTTTGAATCCACAATATATTGAAACAAGCTGGCAAGAGGCTTTTTCAAGATATAATTCATTTATTATAAAAAACGGATATGATGATAATGAATCTGAAAAGTGGGAAGTTATTACAGTAAATGATGCTATCAAACGAAATTCTATTAATAAAACAGATTCTAAAAAATTGAATCAATTTTTAATTAAAAACGCTTCACTAATTTTTAGAACGGCAAGAAATAGAAGTGCTGATTATTCTGAATATCCAGCGAATTTAATCTCAAAATATATCAAAGACGAAAATTATCCTCAAAATTATCATTTCGTTTATAAGGGTGAAGATGTAAGTTTTGCAGAAGATAAAATAAGAATAATTGAAGGGAAAAGAAAGCCAACAACTATTGTTGGTGATATATGGACTGATATAGGAATAAACAACCTATCAAATGAAGGTAATGTGTCACTTCGTTTTGGCAAAAAACCAGAATTACTACTCTCTAGAATTATCGGACTAGTAACTAATCAAAATGATATAGTTTTAGATTACCACTTAGGTAGTGGCACAACTGCTGCTGTAGCCCATAAAATGAATAGACAATATATTGGAATTGAACAATTAGATTATGGTGAAAATGATAGTACAATTAGACTTCAAAACGTAATTAATGCAGACGCATCGGGGGTCTCAAAAGCAGTCAACTGGCAAGGCGGGGGATCATTCACTTATTTGGAACTCAAAAAATACAATCAGATTTTTATCGATCACATTGAAGCCGCTAAAAACAGCAAACAACTCTTAAAAATTTGGGAGCAGATGAAGGCAAAATCCTTTCTCAATTACAATGTGGATCTCAAAAAACAAGACGCCCACATCGAGGATTTTAAGAAACTCAAATTGGAGCAACAAAAACAGCATTTACTAGAACTACTGGATAAAAACCAATTGTATGTCAACCTGTCCTCCCTGCATGACGGCGATTTTGAAGTGCGCCCCGACGAGCAAAAAGTGACCACGGATTTTTATCAACTTAACAGATAACAGCCGTTCAAAAACTAAAAAATTAACAAAAAAATGAAGGCTATAACCAAAAATGATTATAAATTTGCAGTAATAGAACCCGACAAGCCTCTCAACGATGCTCAAATGGTCGGGTCTTCGATTTTTATAGGGTGTCGTAGTTTAAGGTCTTTTAAGCTATGAACTATTCCAAACCGCCTTTATCCTTTCAACAACAAATTGAAGCCTTCAAAAAAAGAGGCCTCACTTTTGAGAACGAACATACCTCGCGTGTCTTTTTAGAAAACATCAGCTATTACCGCTTGCGGGCTTATACCTATCCGTTTCAGGACAATACCAATAGCCAACATCCCTTTGTCAAAAAGGTCAGTTTCGAAGAAATTATCACCCTATACAATTTTGATAGTAAGTTGAGAACGCTCGTTTTTGAGGCACTAGAAAAAATTGAAATTGCATTTCGTACGCAAATCATTTACAGATGGAGTATGGAATTTGGGAGTCATTGGTACACCAATCCAACGCTATTTCGTAACCCTGTTTTTTTTGCAAATTCGCTGTCTTCCTTAGAAAAAGAAATTAACCGCAGTGATGAAACATTTATCAAACACTATACTAAAATCTATACCCATCCTAAACTCCCACCCAGCTGGATGAGTTTGGAAGTGAGTAGTTTGGGCTTGCTTTCAAAGCTGTTTTCAAACTTGAAAAGGAATGCACAAAAGAAGGCATTCACCCAGCATTTTGGACTGTACAAGGTTGAGGTTTTGGAAAATTGGATGCGAAGTTTTTGTAATATTAGAAACATATGCGCCCATCATAGCCGCTTATGGAACAGACGCTTATCAACTCAACTAGAGCTGCCGTCAAAAACCAAACATGCGTTTATAAACACAGAACACATCTATCGTAATAAGATATACCCAGCACTTTGTGCCATGCAGTATATTTTAGAAATTATCAACCCTAAAAATGGATTTAAAACAAAACTAATTGAACTCATGAATAACTGGCCACTTCAACAAGAAAAGGATATGGGGTTTCCTATCGGTTGGCAGCATGAAAAATTCTGGAACTAATTATGGCCTATTTATATGATACCTTAATCAAAGAGTTTGGTAAACGAGAAATTGCAAGAACTGTGGTGCCAAACTATATTACGGCCAATCTAAAATACGAGATTAGACCTTATCAGAAAGAATCTTTTCAACGGTTTATGCTCTGCCATAATGAGGCGTTTGATGGCAAACCCAACAAGCCCTACCATCTGCTCTATAATATGGCTACAGGTAGCGGAAAAACATTCGTAATGGCAGGATTGATGTTGTACCTTTATAAAAAAGGTTATCGCAATTTTTTGTTTTTTGTAAATTCCAATAACATCATTCGGAAAACCAGAGATAATTTTTTAAATCCAGAAGCTTCTAAATACCTGTTCAGTCCAAAAATAGTGGTGGATGGAAAAACGATAGTGATCAAAGA
>JABAYZ010000055.1:2645-4279 GCA_018608735.1 Flavobacteriaceae bacterium
GAAGATTCCAGCTTGAATTGCTGCGCCTAGTGCTACAACTTCATCAGGATTGATTGTTCGGTTTGGTTCTTTGTTAAATAGTTCCTTTACGGCATTTTGGATCGCTGGCATTCGAGTTTGTCCTCCAACTAGAATTACCTCGTCAATTTCTTCTTTCTTAAATCCAGAAGCCTCTAAATATTTGTTCAGTCCAAAAATAGTGGTGGATGGAAAAACCATAGTGATCAAAGAGGTTGCCAATTTTGAAGAATCTGACTCCGAAAACATTAACATCAATTTCACCACCATTCAACAGTTACATATTGATTTGAATAACACCAAAGAAAACAGTGTGACCTACGAGGATTTTGAAGCTAAAAAAATTGCCTTGATCGCCGATGAAGCTCATCATTTAAGTTCAGGTACAAAAAGTGGAACCTTATTTGGCAGTTGGGAAGGTACCGTCGAAAAAATCTTAAAACAGAACTATGACAATATTCTTTTAGAATTTACAGCGACTTTAGATTATGATAGCCAGGCCGTTGTTGAAAAATATCAAGAAAAAGTCATTCAAAAATACGACCTCTCACAATTTAGAGTCGATAAATTTTCAAAGGAAATTAATTTAATACGGTCCTTGTATGACGAACAAGAACGCATCATTCAAGCCTTGATTTTGAATTTATACCGACAAGAATTAGCGACCTCAAACGCTATTAATTTAAAACCTGTCATTCTGTTTAAGGCGAAAAGAACCATTAAAGAATCTGAAGAAAACAAAGAAAAATTTCACAAATTGATTGAGGAGTTCGATGCTGATAAGGTTGAAAATATCCAAAAAACATCTACCGTCAAAATTGTTCAAAAAGCGTTTGCTTTTTTTGAAGCGAATCATCTTTCACCAAATGAGATTGCAAAACGCATTAAATCCAATTTCAAAGAAGAAAATTGCATTAGTGCCAACAACGATAAGGAGGCTGAATTAAACCAAATACGACTGAACACTTTGGAAGATGAAAACAACCCAATCCGAGCTGTATTTGCCGTTCAAAAATTAAACGAAGGTTGGGATGTTCTCAACTTGTTTGATATTGTTAGATTGTATGAAACAAGAGATGGAAAAGGGGATAAAATAGGTAAAACAACGCTTTCAGAAGCGCAATTGATAGGGAGAGGTGCCCGTTATTTTCCGTTTCAGTTAGAAAAAGGTCAAGATCAATACAAGCGGAAGTATGACGACGATATTTCGAATGATTTAAAAATATTGGAAGAACTGTATTATCATACCAAAGAAGATAATCGCTACATATCAGAGCTCAAAAAAGCACTGGTAGCCTCAGGTGTTTATGTGGATGATGACAAGCTACTGACAAAACAATTAAGCTTAAAATTAGAATTTAAAGAAACAAATTTTTATAAGACGGGTAAAATTGTTTTGAATAAAAAGGTAGAAAAGAGCTATAAAAATATTAAATCATTTTCGGATTTAGGCGTTTCAAAACGAAACTATGCATTCACCTTATCTTCTGGAATCGGTACAATGTCCAGTTTTTTTGATACGGACGAAAAAGAACCTAACATTGACCCTGTCAAACAAAAAGATATTTTGGTTTCTGCCATTCCAAAACACATCGTTCGTTATGCTTTGAGTCAAA
>JABAYZ010000245.1 GCA_018608735.1 Flavobacteriaceae bacterium
AGTAATTTTAATAAAATATTGGCATTGGGTTATTTAAACTTTCAAATGACCGATTACTTGTTTATTTTAGCTAAATGATATCTGTTATTATTTTAGGAGCTGGAAATGTAGGAACTCACTTGGTGAAGGCCATTCAGTCGTCAGAAAATCTAAATTTAGTGCAATGGTATTGTCGTGATCCGAAAGGAGTCAAGGCGCCAATTAAAGACGTTGAATTGTGTCATGATTTAAAGGATTTAAAAATGGCAGATGTTTATATCATCGCTGTAAGTGATAAAGCCGTTTCTGATCTATCCAAACAACTTCCTTTTGAAAATCGATTGGTCGTTCACACCTCTGGAAATGTTGCTATGAAACGTTTAGATATGAAACATCGTAGAGGCGTTTTTTATCCGCTTCAAACATTTTCCAAATCATTTGAATTGAGTTTTTCTGAAGTCCCGTTTTGTATTGAAACCATGGATAAAAATGATACTACTGTACTTAAAGCACTGGCGAAAGAAATGGGAAGTCCATCATATATGATTAATACCGAACAACGGCAAGCCTTACATTTATCGGCAGTATTTATAAATAATTTCACCAATCAATTATATCGAATCGCACACGAATTATCCGATGCCAAGAATATTAATTTTGAAGTCTTAAAACCTTTAATTTTAGAAACGGCAAAAAAGATTCAGCACACCTCCCCATATAATGCGCAAACTGGACCTGCCAAACGCAATGATCAGATTACCATCAATCATCATTTAAGAACACTTGAAAGTCACCCTGAATACCAATCAATTTATCAACAGCTTACTCAATCAATAAAAAATACACATGGAATCAAAAAGTTATAAAGAACATTTAAAAGACATTAAGGCCTTTATTTTTGATGTCGATGGCGTCCTCACCGATTCCTCTGTCTTAGTAACCACACAAGGAGAAATGCTCCGAAAGATGAGTACTAGAGATGGATTTGCATTAAAAACAGCAGTAGATGCGGGATTTTTAGTGTGTATCATTTCTGGAGGGAAAAACGAAGGGGTTCGCAAACGCCTTGAAGCTTTAGGGGTTAAAGAGATTAGTTTAGGCGCGCATGATAAAGTTGTTCATCTAAATGAATTGTTTGACAAGCACGATTTGAAAGCAGAAAACGTAGTCTATATGGGTGATGATATTCCAGACATCCCCCCTATGAAACTCGTAGGACTTCCGACCTGCCCTCAAGATGCTGTCCCAGAAGTCAAAGCCGTTTCAAAATACATTTCGCATAAAAATGGTGGTGCTGGATCTGTTCGTGATATTATAGAACAAGTTCTAAAAGTTCAAGGCCATTGGATGAAAGGATTTGATGCGCAATATGATTAAATAATAGCCCTATGCTCGCAGACATTTTAAAATCCCGACACATCATCTTAGCTTCCTCATCCCCTAGAAGACAGGAGTTGATTAAAGGACTTGGTCTTGATGTTGAAATCCGAATCAGGCCGGTGAAAGAAGAATATCCTAACAGGCTTCGGCATTTTGAAATTTCTGATTATTTAGCGCAGCTTAAATCGATGCCATTTGTAGACGAGTTGAAACCTAATGATATTCTTATTACAAGTGACACCATTGTTTGGTTTGAGGATAAAGCTCTCGGAAAACCAATAGACCACAACCATGCTTTTGAAATGCTAAAAACCTTAAGTGGTCAAACGCATGAAGTGATTACTTCAGTTTGTTTGAAATCGGTATCTGCACAAAAAACCATTAACTCCATTACCAAAGTGACGTTTAAAGAGCTAAGCGATGACGAAATATGGTATTACATCCATAATTTTCAAGTGCTTGATAAAGCGGGGGCATACGGCATTCAAGACTGGATAGGACAAATTGGAGTCACAAAAATTGAAGGGTCCTATTTTAATGTGATGGGATTTCCGATGGACAAAATATATAAGACTCTACTTCACTTCTAAGAAAAATTCTAGTGCTCGCGTTTCATTATAATAAAATCCTTTACGACTAATAAATCCAACATGGCCTCCACGTTCTGGAGTTTCAAGAAACACATTTGAATTGTTCTTAGCTTCTTCAAAAGGAAAACACGCTTCAGATAAAAACGAATCGTTTAATGCATTCAAAATCAAAACAGGGACTTTAATGAAGTTCAGAAACTGGAGACTGCTACACTTTTTATAATAATCTTGAGCGTTTTCAAAACCATGCGCTCGAGAAGTGTAGACTTCATCAAAATCGTTAAGCGTTTTTATAGATCTAATTTTAGCTTTAGAAATAGCTTCTGGAAATTGTTTCTGTTTTAATTTTAAACGCTGAACCAAACCCCATTTGAAATTAATATGGTAGGGTAAGTTTTTTAAGGTATGTAATGCTTTTGCTGAACCCGACAAATCACAAGGTACAGATACTGCCATAGCAGCTTTAACTTGAG
Organism: Flavobacteriaceae bacterium; assembly: GCA_018608735.1. Lineage (GTDB taxonomy): Bacteria > Bacteroidota > Bacteroidia > Flavobacteriales > Flavobacteriaceae > Hel1-33-131. Next base: position 2,423 of record JABAYZ010000245.1, read on the forward strand.
GCGGAATAACAGTTCCATCTCCAAGATATTTTAAGAGAATATTTGCACCAAGGCTAATCCCTTTTAGAAAAATTGAATCGTATTTATTGAGGGATACAACATGTGAAATAATATCATCTACATCATCGGTTTTACCAGAATGATAACTTGTATAATAACGATTTAACTCACCACTACAACAGCGAAAATTAACACAAATTGCATCGATATTATTGGCATTAAAATGTAATGCGGGACCTGTGATATAAGGGCGTTGGCCGTGACCTTCCAAACCATGAAATAAAATAACGACAGATTTTGAAGGCGTTGGACTATAGCTCCAATCTAAATCGATAAAATCGTCATCTCTGAGTGTGATTCGCTCACGAAATTGTTTAATTTTTAAACGACGGATCAACCCCGAATATACCGTGGCAATAAATCCACTTCGAAATCTAAAATGTGGTTGAAAAGTGCTTTTAACTATGGGCATTGTGTTCTATTGATAGTTTTAAAATTTTAGTGCTATTTTGGGTTGCTATAAAACGTTGGTCGGCACGCCTACCAACTATACAAACAACCGCATCGCCACTATACATAACAAGAGCGTTTTCTTTTTCGATTAAAGAGAGTTTTTCATCTTTAAAATACTTGCTTAATTTCTTTCTCCCCTTCATTCCAGAAGGATAAAAATAATCGCCTTCTTTCCAATTCGAAAGCACCAAAGGAAAGTTTAGGGATTCAAAATCTAAATATAATATATCATCAGAAATTGGTCCAATAGCGCTAGTGATGTCTAGTTTTAAATCAAACAATTGTCCTGGAACAGAGATGACTTTATGAGTAGCCTCAATGGAGATAGATACTTCTGTGGCATCTTTTAATGTACTCAAAATTAATTGCGATCTGTTTTTAATAAGTCGGTGGGTTGATGAGTTTATCAGTTTTCCAGACTGTGCTTCCAAAAGTGCCGTGAGCTGAGTCCAATCTGTAAAATTATAGGCTTTAAATAACTGGTATAAATAAGCCTTAGGATTGTTTAGAGCCTTAATTTGATCGACATCATAGACAATTTGATCTTCATGAATGGACGCTATAACCTTATCTTCGACTTCCAATATATAATCCCCCAAAACGGATTGTGTGTCTTTTAAATGATTTAGTGTCGTTTGAAAATTTTCAATAAAGGCCGGATTCAATGTTTTGAGCAACGGTATGATGGTGTGACGCATATTATTTCGAAGGTACTTGGTGCTTTTGTTTGAGCTGTCCTCTCGCCATTCTAGCTGTTCTTGAATGGCATAACTATGAATAGTATCTCTCGAAAATGCCAACAACGGCCGTACAATAGACTCGTTGATTTCTGGAATTCCGACAAGACCATCTAAACCTGTTCCCCGTGATAAATTGATAAGAACGGTTTCTAAATTATCATCTGCATGATGAGCGGTTAATACATATTCCAATTCATGCTGAGTTCTTAGAGTTTCAAACCAGTCGTATCGCAATTGACGTGCCGCCATTTGAGTTGACTGTTTTGTGATTTTGGCTACCGAAGAGGTCTCAAAACTAGTATTAAAAATTTTAATATCATGGGATTTCGCATACGTTTTAATAAAGTACTCGTCCACATCACTTTCATCGCCTCTTAATTGGAAGTTACAATGGGCTAAAGAAAAGTTTAAACCCGATTTACGGCATAAATCTGTCAAAACCATACTGTCAAGCCCTCCTGAAACAGCAAGTAACAACGGGGTATCTTTTAAAAAAGAAAACTGAGTTTTTAAGAGATTTTGAAAGGCTTTAAACATGGGAGTAAAACTACAAATTAATTTTCCAAAACACTACGCATTGCTTTAGCT
>JABAYZ010000302.1 GCA_018608735.1 Flavobacteriaceae bacterium
ATCTTAATTGATTTCTGGCATAAAACCATCACCCCACCTTCACCAACCGCCCAGCCGCAGTTTCATCCTGCTGTCTTAGAACTCAAATCGCATCTAAATTGGTAACTGTGGTGAGTTTAGCCTCCTAAGCCTCTGTGAATTTATACAGGTTTGGACTGTTAAAAATCCGTTCAAAAGCAACCGTGGCGTACCAAAACTGTTTTGCAGTATGATAGTCTCTCCGATTATACTTTGAACAGAAATCCAAGCCGTATCCCTAGAAATCTTTTCGTTAGCTTGCACTGTGGGTGGTAGATATTGGTATTCTACTAACTTTCCTTTACGGAACCTTTGTATTTCAGCCAAGAAGACTGAAGGCGCATGCGGATGCGCAGTTTTGATTTTGAGCGATCCACTTATGCATATAGGATCGCCAGTTTTAGTCATATTAGAACTATGGTTTAAGACCCTGCGAAAGCCTTTTTGAAACAATTAACTGCTTTTCTTTTGCTGCAACTTTAAGGTGGTTATGCATTGGTTCTTTAGAGTGACAAATGGCACAGAGAACTTTTAAGTTTTTATCACTATTATCAGTTTTGACCCCATTTTTATGATGGGTATGAAGCAATGTTTGAGCAGATGACAAGTCAACTTTACAATTTTCACAAGTCCATGCTCTAGCTCTACGGCAATTTTTTGATAGCAACGCCCAGCCTTCAACATATTTATCGATAGGTGCTGTTTTATCAGTTCGGGATGGCATCTTCACAAAAAACGTTGAGTAATCTCTCAAAAATCTTGAAATTTCAAAATTGGTCCAAATTTCATTTCGTTGTGATTTTTCTATTTTATAATTATCATAATTGACTTGATTCAAGCAGTTCTTGCATACCTTCAATGCCGCTTCCATTTCTCCGGTTTTGTAAGTGTCAGGATCAAGCCAATCCACCAAAAAGAGTCCATCATGTTTCCGTGTTACTACGTACCGCTCATAACGGCCCTTACCTCGCATGGTTGATAATGTATCACATTCCGCAATATGAAATCTTCTAGTATCTTCAGGTGCGTGTTTTAAAGTATCTTTTGAAGCTCGAGTATCTTTGATGTACAAAAGGACCTGCTCACCATTATATTCAAGTAATCCACCCGGTCCTGGGGCAACATCTTCGAGATCGATTGAAATTCCACCTGCATCAAGCTCATCAAGCAATTTTTGTCGGGGTGACATTTCATTCTCACCGGGAACCCAAGGTGATGGCTTCGCCTTCATTCTTTGAACCAAAGTGTTTAATTCGTCATTTTTAAAAATGATTTTCAATTATCTAACTTCTCAAGTTCTAGTAATGTTTTACGTATCGCAGTTCTAACAGTAAATTCTACACGCCGGCTTTTTTCTCTATCTTCTTGCTGTGCTGAATCATAAATCAATTTGCTTGAAGATAATCCGTTCGCGGTCAGATTTTTCTGAAGCCACTGTCGGTCAGAGCCTGCGATAGATAGCAAGGAAAACTCCGTAACACTTCTAGTTCTATCTTGCGATAAATTCATGTTGGCAATGTATTTTCCTAAGGCTGTCACTTCAGTGCTAAATTCTGAGGAGGTGTGGCCTTCGACCCGAACTTCCTCGACGTAATCATCAAATTTTTCAAGAACACTTACATATCGAGGCACAAAGCTGGTGAGTATCTTTTGAAACTTTTCAGTTAAATTTGAGTCTCCAGCTGGAAATAAAACTTCTGGTGATTTAAAACGAAAGATTAAATTCTCTTTTATCAATTCAGCGTTCCAAATAGAAAAATCTTTTTCAAACTCGAATAGAAGAGCTTCGTAAATTTCCAATTCAACATTTTTGAAATTATCGAGTGTAAGTGTGAACTTTGCTTTGGCAGCCTCAGCGTCATCGGCAGCTTCCTGAGCATCCGCCCTAGAGGCTTCTGCTAGTATTACAATCGCCTCTGCTTCTTCCGCTCGTTTTTCCAGATCTAATTTCAGAGCGTTTGCTTGTTCTAAATCTGTTTCTATTTCTTCACGTTCTAGCTCTAATTTTAGCTTTAATTTTTTAAGTTGATCAGTCTCTACCATAATTTGTTTTAGGTCTTTTTCTAATTCTATCTTTTGTGCGATAATCTGTTGGGTATTTTTAGGGACTCGGTCGAAATAAATAATTGCTATGAAAAGAAAAATTACCATCATTCCCGCCATTAGGTCTGAAAATGATATCCAATCATTTTCTTCGCTAACACTTGCATTACCAAAAAAGTTTTCCATCAATCTACTCGTTTCGCGGTCTCAACGAGTAGCTGCAATTTTTGGGTAAGTGGTGTGTAATCAGTCACAAACTTTTCGCTTATCGATGCTAAGCTTGTACCCAGTTGCTGCATGGCTCTTGTTAGCTCTTGCTGCATGTCATTATCAAACTGCTCAAATTGACTATTGATCTTTTTTGCTGACTCTATCCAAGCTTGTTGAATTGCGTTGTCTGATTGTGCCGCAGAGTTTTCAATTAATTGGCCGTGCTTTGTAAATTGTTCTTCAGCCATTACGGCAATCTTTGAGGTTGTAGTCTCAATAAATTCACCATGTTTGGTCAATTGTTGATCGGCGGCTTCAGCAATCTTAGAAGTAGTCTCTTCAATCATTCTACCATGTTTTGTGAACTGCTTCTCAGCAATTTCGGACATCTGAGAAGCAGTTTCTTCAACTGCTAGGCCAAATTTCTCCTGAGTGCTCTTCGCGCTTTCCAAAATTGAATCATAGCCAGAAGACATCGTTTCAAAGGACTTCTCAGATTGCTCAATAGCCTTATTCGATTGATCCAAAAGTCCGGTTACATTCTCAGAAAAGTTAGACGTGATCCGTTCCAAATTTTCTTCAATAGTGGGAAATGCGCCGTCTGTTTTTTCTCTAAGAGTTTGAATAGATTGCAAACTTTCGCCTAAAATTTCAAGCTGTTCAATGAGCATTTTTGTAGTAGGATCTAATAATTCCACTGCCGCAGGAATTTTATCAGTGGCATCTTTCACTGAGGACAATGCTTGTTCGCTACTTTCTAAAGCATCAACTGCCGTTTTGAGCCGTTCATCATAAACTTCCAGATGTTTCCTGTATTCTTCCTGCCATTCAACTAACTTCTCTACTGCGAGGTTTAGCTGTTTAAAGTTTTCACCAAACTGCTCAGTTAGCTTTTCATTAAAATCACGAATGACACTCTCAAGGGCCTCAATAAGTGCTTTCTGATTGTTCTCTGCCATATGAGAAGCAAAATCTTTAAACTCTTTTATTAGTTCGTCCTGCCCGTCGGAAACTGTTGATCGAAGTTTTTGAACTTGTGTAATCAGACTGCTGTCTTTGTCTGAACTTATAGCGTTTCGAAGTTCTTCCATTGAGGTCTTATTGTCTTCAGCGGCCTGACTGGTTTTTTCACTGATGCTATTTAAAGAGTTCAAAATGTCGCTCGGTGTCACCTGTGAGTTATTGGTCCCAGCTCTCTCAAAAAACGCAGCAGTGCCTTTGAAAAACAATGAAGAGCCAATACCGCTAATGCTTGTGGCAAAAGCTAATTTCATCCCGTCCAACAGCGCAGGTACACTTTTATCAATCGCATTAACATCAAATTGAGCAAGGCCAAGGAGTATACCAATGAATGTGCCCAAAATCCCTAATGTTGTAAGTGCACTCGGGGTTATTGAAACAAATTTTCGTGCCTGTGCCCAAGGCTGACGCAGTAATACTATGCCAACAACTAACCATCCAATTATTATGAATATGAAGCCCTTCGCTACTGGATCCGACCAGAGCCCTTCATAAATGACTACCAAACTAACTATACTATTATTTTCCAAATCGAATCTCTCCCCAGAAGAGAAGTGTTGAATAAATTTTTTCCACTATCAACATTTTTGATACTAATTTTTGGGCCTCTAAAAAGTGGCTCAAAGAAATATCTGCCATTTTCTGCTGAGCTTAATTGCCACTAAACCCTCCAAAAGTGTTGAATTTAACTTTGTCCGCGCCCCAAATGGTAATTCGATAACATGGTGAGCCGTTGCTCCTGCCACATGCGCCGCCGCTTCTAGGCAACATATACAAACACTTCTTCACTTTCTGTCACCGTAAAAGGTTTCCCGCCTCGGCTTGTGTAGAGCGCATACTATTTAGTTAAAATTCCAGCCTCAAGTAATTCTGCTTTTGATGGATACCAAATATCATAGCTGCTGGTCGAGTAAATTTTCAAAATGAAGTCCATATCTACACCACGACTGCGCATAAATTTGATAT
>JABAYZ010000305.1:0-1269 GCA_018608735.1 Flavobacteriaceae bacterium
TAGAGAACCAGTATGGGGCTCACAACTACCATCCACTTCCTGTCGTATTGGCTAGAGGCGAAGGCGTTTATGTGTGGGATGTTGAAGGCAAACAGTATTACGATTTTTTATCGGCATATTCCTCTGTTAATCAAGGGCATTGCCATCCTCGAATTGTGAATGCTATGACTGAACAAGCGCAAACACTTACGCTAACCTCTCGTGCATTTCACAACGATAAATTGGGGCCTTACGAAGAGTATGTGACCAAGTATTTTGGATTTGACAAAGTGTTACCTATGAATACTGGAGCTGAAGCTGTTGAAACCGCAGTTAAGATTTCTCGTAAATGGGCTTATGAAGTTAAAGGTATCCCTGAAAATCAAGCTCAAATCATTGTTTGTGAAAATAATTTTCACGGCAGAACCACTACAATAATTTCATTTTCAAATGATCCCGTAGCGCGTCAAAATTTTGGGCCATTCACTGATGGATTTTTGAAAATTCCATATAATGATATTGAAGCCTTAGAAAACACCCTTAAAAATAATCCTAATATTGCTGGGTTTTTAGTAGAACCTATACAAGGAGAAGCAGGTGTTTTTGTGCCAACAGAAGGCTATTTGGCCAAAGCAAAAGCACTGTGCGAAGCTCATAATGTATTGTTCATTGCAGATGAAGTACAAACGGGTATTGCTCGTACAGGACGACTATTAGCGACTTGTGGCAATTGTGATTGTGTACAAAAAGATTGTTCTGGAACACCGGAAGTAAAAGCAGATATTTTAATTCTTGGTAAAGCTTTGAGTGGTGGGGTATACCCAGTCTCTGCGGTGTTAGCCAATGATCATATCATGAACGTTATTACTCCTGGGTCTCATGGAAGTACTTTTGGCGGAAACCCTATCGGAGCAGCTGTTGCGATGGCGGCTTTGGAGGTTGTTAAAGATGAACAACTCACAGATAATGCTTACCAACTGGGAAATTTATTTAGATCTCTATTAAATGATTATATATCCACAAGTAAAATTGTAAAATTAGTGCGTGGAAGAGGCTTGCTCAACGCAATCGTCATAAATGATCATGAAGACAGTGATACTGCTTGGAACATATGTTTGAAACTTAGAGACAATGGACTTCTTGCAAAACCAACCCATGGCAATATTATTCGTTTTGCGCCACCTTTGGTAATGACTGAAGACCAGCTGATTGACTGTGTGAAAATTATAATCAAACAATCCCCCCCCTCCCCACACCTTTTCACCTAATACCAAACCACCCAACATCGAC
>JABAYZ010000305.1:1279-4237 GCA_018608735.1 Flavobacteriaceae bacterium
ATCAAAACGTTAAAGGATTTTGAAATCTAAATAGGTTTTAGTGTTATCTTAAAAACAACATGTTCAACCATCGGTCTTGAAATTCTTGAAACCCATTTTCATAAATCCAAAGTGCTGAATAGCCAAGGTAAAATAGGTTGACTGCTAAAGCAATTAAAGCTGCTATTCTAGCGAGTTTCATAGTGCCTAATGATCCTGTAAAACCCAATGGATTTTTTAGGGCAAGTTTAATTTTTTTATTAGCAATATATAAAGCTATGATTGAAAAAATAAGACCGATACCTCCAAAACAGGCACTAATTAAACTTATAAACGAGAGGACAAAAATAGGAGTGGTAACTAAACGCGTTTTCATAGATTAGGGTTTTTCCCCGCTCTCAACAGTTTCTATATGTTTTTATAGAAGTATAGGTTGTTAGGTTTGGGGCTGTTAATAAGAATAAATGTACTAAAAAAAACAATCCCTACTAAAATTTAGTAGGGATTGTTTGTATTTAAAATAGTTTTGATTGTAATTTATAAGAGATATTCTGTACTAACAAAATTAGATTTACTGGATTCTAATAAGGCCTTTAATATGGCTTTGTTAGCCTCATTTTCTTTTGTAGCAACAAAGGTTCTAATGGAGAACGATCGCAGAGCATCACGTACACTTAAGGTGCTAAATGCTGAATCTTTTCTTCCTGTGAACGGAAACACATCTGGTCCTCGTTGACAAGAACTGTTTAAGTTAACTCTACAAACTAAGTTTACGAGCACATCAAATAACGGTGCTAGAGTATCTTCGTTTTCACCAAAAACACTTACCTGTTGTCCGTAGTTGGATTCTGCCATATCATCTAGCACTTGCTGAACATCCGTGAATGTAATGATGGGTATGACTGGTCCAAATTGTTCTTCGGTATATACTTCCATATCTTTGGTGACTGGATATAACACTGCAGGGAAAATATAATTATCAGAAAGTTGACCACCTTTTGAGTTCAATATTTTTGCCCCTTTGGATTGTGCATCTTCAATAAGTCCTTGTATATAAGCGGGCTTATTGGGTTCCGGTAGTGGAGTTAATTTAGCACCATCTTCCCAAGGATTTCCAAATTGTAACGCGTCTACTTTTTCACAAAAACGTTTATTGAATTCCTCGGAAATACTTTCGTGAACATATAATATTTTAAGTGCCGTACAACGTTGTCCATTAAAAGAAAGTGTACCAGCAATACATTCGTTAATTGCAAGATCAAGATCGGCATCAGGTAATACAATACCAGGATTTTTGGCTTCTAACCCTAAAACAGATCGAAGTCGATTTCCTTTGGGGTGGCTATTTTGTAAAGCATTAGCCGAACTACTATGGCCAATCAAAGCAAGAACATCTATTTTTCCTGTCTCCATTATTGGAGTTGCAAGCACGCGCCCACGGCCATACAATACATTTACAACGCCCTTTGGAAAGCTATTTTGAAAGGCTTCCAATAGCGGAGATAATAATAAAACTCCAAGTTTTGCAGGTTTAAATACGGTAGTATTCCCCATAATAAGCGCCGGAATCAGCAACGCAAAGGTTTCATTTAATGGATAATTATAAGGACCTAAACACAATACAACTCCGATAGGGCCTCGTCTAACATGTGCATAAACTCCAGAATGTTTTTGAAATTTAGCAGAATTTCTATCCAACTGTTTGTAGTCATCAATAGTATCGTAGATATAATCTACCGTACGGTCAAACTCTTTTTCGGAGTCAGCAAGGTTTTTTCCAATTTCCCACATCAGGTATTTTACAACCGTATCGCGTTTGGTTTTCATTTGCTCAGCAAAAGTTTCCATACAGGCAATTCGATCACCAACTTTCATAGTAGGCCATTGGCCTTGTCCATTGTTATAAGCATTTGACGCCGCATCTAAGGCTTCCAATGCTTCTGTTTTTGTCAGTTCTGGAACGCTTCCTAAGAGTGTTGGTTTGTAATCTTCAGTAGATGAAATTGTAGAATATACATCGGTCATTTTGCCAGTCCATTCTTTTATTTTACCGTCTACTAAATACGTTTTTTGTTTAACAAGGGAATCAATTTTATAAGTCTCAGGAATGTTTTTAAAAGTCATATAGTTGGTGTTAGTTTAGGCCATAAAATTAAGTAAATACTACAGTCAAATGTCCTAATAAAACGTTAATCTTAGAAAAAATAGTCCCTTACAGATAAGGGGGTTGAGTTATTTATTATGGTTAAAAATAGACAGTACCCCCAAATTGTAACGGGGTGCTGTTTATTCTAGGAGTTTTTATTTATTTCTGACATGATTTCATCCCACTTTGAATAGATCTCGTCAAAACCAACTGTTAGCAATAGATAAAGCGTGTATATCAAGTATAAAGCGTTGATGATCACTATGATTAGAGCTACAGTTTTAGCCGAATTCATCGCATTGATATTGCCCTCATAGTCGTCTGGATTTTGTTCATAGCCTTTTACTTTATTGCGTGCGATTAGATAGGCAGGCCCTGACAATAATAATCCAAGTCCTGAAACACAGCAGCAGAGAAGTCCTAGAATACTTAAAACATAGACAAGAGTTGTGTTTAATTGTTTTTTCATTTTAATTTAATTTAAAGATGTTTAATTGTGTAGCTTAATATGATAGTAGTAATAGATAAAATGGACATCCAATTGATGCCTTTTTCATAATTTTTGAATTTATAAAATCGTGTAATAATGATGTATGCAGAAAGAATTAATAATGGGTAAATTGCGGCATACATAAAAAATGCTTCTAAGAATTGGCCTCTCAAAACTAAAATGAGTGCTCTTTGAAATCCACAGCCCAAACAATCAAACCCAAAAAGGGTTTTACTGATACAAGGAAACATATAGTTTTCTAGGGCCATTGAAGCGGTTATTTAGAATAAGCTATTCAAATTACGAAAAAAAAAATTGAAATAAAAAATGAATATTGCTATTT
>JABAYZ010000074.1 GCA_018608735.1 Flavobacteriaceae bacterium
GATTGAACTTAATTAATCCACTACCATACACTCCTAAAATAAGATGGTTATTGTGCTTATTTATAGTTAGTACGGCCTTGTTTGCTAAATCTGGGTTCTTATTATAATTAGTCCATATTCCATTTGGAGAAAGTTTACTAATTCCATTTTCTGTTCCAAACCAAACAGCATCACTTTCATCAAAATATATAGAACGAATATTGTTATTATGTATACTATTTGACTTGTAAGGAACATAAGAAACATTATTAAATGCATTATCTTTTGGAAAAATCAAATCAATGCCAATTTCTCTCATGCCGAGCCAGTAAACGTTTTCATCGTCTACAAAAATCTCATAAATACTATTTTGGCTTAAAGAGCTAAGTTTATTGGGATCATGTTTTAAGGTCTTAACAATATTTAAATCTTGATCTATTACTAACATCCCCACCCCTTCAACAGAAATTAAGGCATTAATTTCTCTATCAAACTCAATAGATCTTATCGTATATGTATCAACTTGACTATCATATAAAACTACTTTTTTAGTGTTTTGTGTATCAATTACGAAAAGTCCCTTTTGATACGTTCCAGCCCAAATTCTATTTTGACTGTCAAAATTAAAATCAAGTGTTTCAATAGCCTCTAAAAGTGTACGCTGGTACACAAGTTGATTGGAGATATCTGAATAACTATACACATTTATTCCATTAGTTGAAGCCACATAAACCTCGCTGTCTCTTAAATGGATCTCCCTATTAAAACGGGTTTTAGGATGTCGTAATTTACTGGTTTTATTGGATTTAAAATCATGAATCAACAAGCCAGATTCAAGTCCAATTACCAAAGTATGATCGTTGAGAGGTTCAATAGACAGGAAATTGAGATTTTTGAGACTTAATATGGATTTGAAATTATCCTGTTTGTATTGGTATTGTAACAGCTGTCCCTTAGAGCCTAAAACAAAAATATGACCTGCAACATTAATAATATCTTCAACACCTTCAGAAATATACGTGTCATACGTTTTAAATTTATACCCTGAATATCTGTTCAGACCTTGTGAAGTTCCAATCCACATATACCCCAAGCTGTCTTTTTCAAAAGCACGTACAGCGCCACTACTAATACCATCATAAACACCAAGGTGCTTAATTTGCTGCCCATGGGTTAGAATAGAAGAAAGAATTAAAACAAAAAGAATTGATTTCGAAATTTGTTTTTTCATTACACCGATTTAATACACCAAAATACAATTTTATAAATGAGTAACGTCTTTACTATTAATGGTTTTTTTTATTTCGCTTTAATTCCATGACCTCTCTTAGCCACCAATCTCTGTTTGGATTGTACTTATATTGTTTTTTTAACAGACTTGCTTGGTTTCTTAGGTTTACTTCAATTGCATCATATTTAGCTGTATTTATTAAGTTCTCCATTTCACCAGGATCTTTTTTAAGATCATACAGCTCGTCAATATCATTGTCTAAAAAAGAATCTACTAATTTATATCTATCAGTTCTAACTGCAATTTGAGTTGGTCCGGCATAAGGCCAGTAGGTGTCCAAGTAATACTCAAATAAAATTGCTTTTCGCCAGTCCTTATCTTTTTTGCCATTTAATAGATTAACCATCGACTCCCCTTGCATATAGTTTGGCACTGTAATTCCTGCAAGGCTGAGAATTGTAGGGGCTAAATCAATATTTAAGCATTGCTCTTTGACTTTAGAGTTTTTCTTAATTAGCTTTGGATACCGAATAAGCATTGGAACTCGCATAGAATTTTCATATGCAAGTCGCTTATCTAAAAAAGTGTGCTCTCCCATAAAATAACCGTTGTCACTGCTATAAATAACAACCGTGTTATCCAATTCCCCAAGTTCTTCCAAAGTGGCTAAAACCGTCCCTAGAGACTCATCAATAGCAGCTAAACATCGTAGAAGATCCATACTACGATCGTAGTTGATGGGCCACTCCATTTCTGGCAACTCTAAAGGGATTGGAAGATTTTTTTTCCAGTCAAATCCAAATGTTTTTTTTCGTTGCCATTTAGGCTTACCCTTGAACGTCTCTTTGTGAGTGTCATAAGGAGGGGTAGGTAAATCCTCATTTTCGTATAAGTTGGTGTGTCTTGCGGCCGGTGTATGCGGTTGATGTACTGCTTTATGCCAAAGATTTAAACTAAATGGTTTGTTAGGATCTCGTTTTTCTTTTAGCCATGACACGGCTTTATCGGTTAAGATATCAGTCATGTAACCAGTTTCTTGGTATTCATTTCCATTTTCATTGACTTTAGGATCAAAATACTCTCCTTGACCAATAAAACTAAACCAATAATCAAAACCAGGCCTAACATGCGCCTTGCCTTTTAAATGAGCCATATGAATTTTTCCAACATGTGCTGTTTGATAACCTGATGCTTGCAAATGACTTGAGTAAGGAGCAAATTCATCCCATTTGGGATCTACATGTCGGTTGTTTTGATTGACACCATGGATATGAGGATAGGTGCCTGTTAAGAAACTAGCCCGAGAAGGAGAACAAATAGACTGCGTAACAAAGAAGTTTTCGACGTGAGCACCTTCATTCTTTAAACGATCAATATTTGGTGTTTCTAGAAACGGATAACGGCCAGAAAAACCAACAGCATCAAAAGGTTGATCATCAACTAAAATAAATAAAAAATTAGGTTGTTGTGTATTAGTATCCTCTTGGTTTGTTTGAGCATTTGACCATAGACCACAAATTAGAAAAACAATTAAAACAACAACTGACTTACTATTTATTTTCATATAACTTAATATTAGGAATCAAAAAAAACAAAATTGAATTTATTCTGTAGGTTAATAGTTCTATTTTAGGTCAATATGTTTGAAAAATTGATCATTATCAATTTATTGAATGAAAGAGGTTAAGCTAAGAGATACAATGAAAATACCACATTTAATATTTTAAACAGAATGCGAATTCTAACACCAAACTGATATATTTTATTTTAGACTTTATAGATTCAATTGCAAATTGGCACAAGCCAATATAATTAGAAATCAATAAAAAAAAGTTCTAGACCCGACTTCACTTAAAGTTAATAAAAACGGAAACCAATGAATTTCATTAAACAACTTGTAACTATTATATTTGGATTACAAAGAAAATATTTAGCCCAAGAAAAAAAGACTAATTAGTTGTTTTATTTGTTGGAAATAATTACACTATTTTATAAAATATGACCCAATCATTCTATCTAATATCAAATAATACCAACTGGAAAAGAAGCTAGCTCTTTTAAAGAGACTAAAGGCTGGTACGTTAATTGAGTCTCTATGGGCTCTCTCACATCGCTGTCCGAATCCTCATCACTACAATTAGTCAATACACTAAAAAATAACGATATGTATAAAAGATATTTCATAAATAGTATTAATTATTAATTTGAATTTGAATACTTAAATTGGGTCTCAATCGGAACATCAAACAACCCTTCAAGTTCATTTCTATTTTTTTGATAAAATTTAGTTTCTGGCGGTAGACTTAAATTATTCCAAAAGTTTTGATCATAGTCCAATTTATATAATGTCATATCCTTTTGATCATATTCGTCGCCAATTGATTTTGCAGTGTTGGAATTGTCATCTAAGTTCAAAACAAAAACTTCGTGCCTGTAGGCTACTGGAACAAATGGCTTGAGTTTTTTTCCAGTTTGAATTGAAATTCTTTTTATATGTTCAGGCGTTTTTACATAGAATGTATACTCCCTTTTGTGGTAACTCAAATACAACTTATTTTGATTGGTATTTTTATAAACATAAATAGCGTCCATAGATGAACCTTTTTTTGGTGTTTTAAACATATCTAATCTATAAATTTTGGACGTATTGAACCCAATATATAGAGTTATAAAATTTTCATTTTTATCAGTTCCTTTGATAACTACAATATCCTCTTCTCCGTAATTGGTATCCTCTATTTTTTTCCATTTATAGGATCCCAACGAGATCCCCTTTCGCAGCGGATTATTCCACTCCATGTACTGTAATGAGTGCTTATTTTGAAGATTTTTTACAAATCTATAATCAGAAGAGGTACGGTTGTGGCGGATCTTAAACCCATGCATATCGGACGAAGGCCCACGATCAACAACGTCAATAAACTGTTCAATAAAAAAACGACAAATTTTATCTTCTACAGACCAACGGCGGTATAACATCCCAAGTGTATGTTTACTAC
>JABAYZ010000091.1:0-879 GCA_018608735.1 Flavobacteriaceae bacterium
CCAGATTTATTACCCCAAAGACCTGAAATTCCAGCATTTAAAAATAAAGACACAAAATGTAAGTGTGTGTTTTCTAATTCCAATTCGGCAATGAGATCATTAAGTATAATTGTCGCCTCCAGACTTAGATCATTTTCAGCAATAGCCATTGATCCAGCAGCCAAAAAAATAGCTATTTCCAGTCGGGCGTGCGTATCAGCTAAATCATCATTAAGGATTGCAGCTAATTTCTCGAAGTAACGCTTTCTTTCTTCAAATGAAGCGGCGGCGTTTTGTCCATGCATAGCTGCGCCCAAATAAGGCAGATAGTCTAATTCATCTTTTGGAGAACAATATTCTGCTGAGGCAGAGATGAAATCAACGCTCTCTCGTGCGTAACCCATGATTAGGCCATCTACATAAACTGAGCATTTAATGTACTTTTGAATTTTTGTGCGTGCGTCCATCTTGGTAATACGAACGTAGGCATCAATTTTATCTTCTTTTGAATAGTTCTTTTTAAATATCAAGAAATATAAAATTGCTTCGTATGTTTCATAAAAAGGTCTCTGCTCGAAATTTGCATCCGAGGCCGCTAGAGAAATTCCATTATTAAAATATTCCGTGGCCTCTTCATCAATATCTAGTCTCGATTTGTGGAAAGCTAATATCAATTGAATTTCAGCCAAAGATTCAGGGTTAGTCCTATCAAGATCTTTTAAATGCTGCTCTATTTCACCCAAATCAAAAATTCGTAATATTTTGTCTAACTCTTCGAACGCCGCTAGCATTTCTATACTGCTAGCATTTGATGATGAGGTCGCCGAAACTGATTGCTGGACTGATAGGAACCACGAAAAGCAGGCGATTAGAATTACTAAACATTTTTGTGAGATGCAG
>JABAYZ010000091.1:889-1735 GCA_018608735.1 Flavobacteriaceae bacterium
ATAAACCCTATCCTAGGAGACTATGAATGATTAACCTTGAAATCATACCTTTGAAAAAGGGTGTAATTGTCGGTGAAGAAAATACACTTGAAATTTTGATACGGGCATCAGGTAGCTCAAAATATCAACCAGAATTGCACAAACGTTTACCATTGAATCTATCACTTGTGATTGATCGTTCAGGTTCAATGCAGGGCCGTCCTCTAGAAGAAGCAAAAAAATCAGCGATTATGTTGATTGATCGTATGGACGAAACCGACCAGCTATCTGTCGTAACTTACGACAATCTGGTAGACGTTGTTTTCCCACCAACAAAAGTGACTAATAAACCTTTATTGAAAAGCCTTATAACCGGAATCACGCAAGGCGGCATGACTGCCCTTTTTGACGGATGGTCAGTAGGTGCAGATCTAGTTTCACTTCACTCCGATGATGCCTATTTTTCGCGTGTTCTACTCCTATCGGATGGGCAGGCCAATCAAGGGTTAACAGATCCCAAAATTATTTCGTCTAGTTGCCAAGTGATGGCAGAAAAGGGAGTGACTACCTCTACCTACGGGCTTGGCCTAAATTTCAATGAAGATCTAATGACGACAATGGCCAAGTACGGTCAGGGGCAAGCGCATTACGGCCAAACCGCAAATGACTTGATAGAGCCTTTCCATGAAGAATTTGACCTAATGGAGGCCATTCTAGCGCGCCGGCTAAAACTTCAAATTATGCCTGAGCTTGGGGTGAGCTTTGAAATTTTGAACGGCTATTCGCAAAACCAAGAGGGCCGTTTTAATTTACCAGACTTGGCCCTTGGCGCAGATGTATGGGCATTGGCTAGAGTTACCCTTGCTG
>JABAYZ010000091.1:1745-4202 GCA_018608735.1 Flavobacteriaceae bacterium
GTAAAAGCGCTGACCGCGTCGATAGACTTTCTAGATACCGAAGGAGTTGATCACCGAAGTAAAACATCTGAAATCAAACTCAAAATCATTTCAACAGATGCCTATGACGCACAGGACGTTAACGAAACCGTTCAACAAAGAACGTTGGAATTACGTGCTGCACTTTTACAAGAACAAGCCCACGTCGCTGCCAGAGAGGAGAATTGGGGAAGAATAGACCAAATAATGGCGGAATTGGAGGGGTTGGCACAAAATAGTGCTTGGATTAAACTCTCGTTCGAACGCTTAAAATACTATTCGACAAAGCGATCCCGTGAGGAATTTTCCAAGGAAGCCCATTACAAATCAACCCGTATGAGAAGCCGTAGTGTTTCTCGAGATGAAAATATCAAAAGCTATAGCCCTGACGCTGAGGTACACATTCCAAGTTATTTGAGGCGTAAATTAGAACAGGGCAAAAAACAGTCCTAGCGCTCTAACAAAGTGGCTGCACGGTGGTCGGGTTGATCATATTAATTCAGGCTCAAAACGCCCATTGTGCAGCGCCTCCCAAAGCTTCAAAGCCGGCATGCTTTACAAGTATTATCTATGCCAAATTTAATTTGGAAATAAGGGAATCTTTTTAGGGTTTGGTTCGTCTCCAAGATATAGGAGGAACAAACATGACCGATACACAATCACTGAAAAAATTTGAGACTACACCGATGAATATTATGGTTGAAGAGATCAGCATTACTAAAAGCGCATTTGCCGTAAATGAAAAAGGTGACACTGTTTTTTTAAATGCAAGGCTGGTCGAACGCATGAATATTGACCATGGCGAAGTCTTGTTAGGCTACTGCATACCCAACTATGAAGATAAGCGTGCTAACACCCCTTGGCGCTGCATTCATGTTGAGCAAAATGAGAGTCATTACGACTGAATTTGTATTCAGATTCGATGGTCAATTATGGGGCATGCTCATGCTTCATAATTGACACTAGTTTCACGCTAAATTCTGTCTTAACGTATAAACGTTATAGGGAGGCTTTCATGGAACAAGAGATCGCAGAAAAATTTGAAACCCTCTACCCCAAAGTCTTCAGATACGCGGTATCCCGAACTAAAAACAAAGACTCCGCCCATGACATAGTAATGGAAGTTTACACGCGAATTTTAGAAAAATTTCGTGATAGTGGAGAACTACCTGAACAGCTGGAATTTTATACCATCCGAGCAATTAGGAACAAACATATCGACGTTGTCCGAGCTTCTCAGCGCATCGATTACATAAATGATCACGAGGGTTATTTAGAACCAATCGACGAAACTTTACCCTCTGATCCTTTTATGAAAAGGCGAATAGCCAGGGCATTCGCTTTGTTAGGAGAGGCGTGTCAGGAAACGCTGGGATTAATTGCGCAGGGCTGGAAATATAGTGAAATACAAGAATTAACAGGCAAACCACTGAACACCGTAGCCGGCACAGTTTTTAAATGTAGGGCTAAATTTAGAATTAATTTATATGGCGCAGAGCAAAAAAGTGAGCAGGCTTAATGGGCGGTCCATCCTCAAAAGAAATTCAGAGCGATGAAACACTCACAAAATACGTCGATAAT
This sequence comes from Flavobacteriaceae bacterium, assembly GCA_018608735.1. Lineage (GTDB taxonomy): Bacteria > Bacteroidota > Bacteroidia > Flavobacteriales > Flavobacteriaceae > Hel1-33-131. Next base: position 3,345 of record JABAYZ010000091.1, read on the forward strand.
GAAATAACCGACGAGTTACTTCTTCATTTTTTTGAACGTACGCTAGAAAGTGACAGTACGCTGCAGAAGCGCTTGCAAGACATGATTGCAATAAAATCCCAAATATCCAGTATTTCAGGAAGTGATCATTTGCGGCCCACAGATCGCGTAAACTTAGAAATTAGAAACCTAGTAAAAAACGCGGCTTTGGCTGAAAACGACAAAAATCCAAACCAAAATATTGAGGCCGATGTCTCAGACGCAGAAATATTGATTATCAAGTTCATTGATGGCGAGCTGAACAAAAGTGAATTGAAAATGGTTGAAACCTTAATTTCGCGCAATGATGTTTATAGAGAATTGTACGAACAATTAGTTACTTCCAAAATCAATGTATCTGACCATTTGTTTTCAGAGGATATGGAGCCCAACTCTAAAGTTAAAATGGATATAAAATCATTAGTTTCCCAAACATTAGAAGATGATGACGATACTGAAGTTTACGCATCTGTAGACGTTGCCTATTCCTTACGGCCAGAACCGGATAGGCCCCCAGCACGCGCAAAACGTTTCACATCATCCTTGAACTATTACACCCAACGCCTTGTACCATTGGCCGCTGTATTCGTAGTAGGCCTATATGTTTCTCCAAACCTATTCTCTTCAGACCCTACGTCAGTTTCCGAAATGGACCTAAAACTGCGTGGATCCAGCAATGAAGATACCATGATTGGAAGCGTTGATTTCATATCGGTTATAGAGGCTTCATCAGGCCAAAATATACCTGTGTCTCGACTGACTGCAGCGTCAGATACCTCAAATTTTATATCTTCGCAGATACCTTTTTATCTAAACTTAATCGCACCTGCGTCAGGCGAA
>JABAYZ010000249.1 GCA_018608735.1 Flavobacteriaceae bacterium
ATGGTAGAGGACCTCACGAAAATTACATCGATAGGTTAGAATCCGCTGATATTGGTCTTTATGAAAGTACCCCAAAAGATTTATTTACTTTATATGCTAGGCCGCAAGACAATGGTAATAGAACTGATATCAGATGGGTAGAATTTTCTGCTGGGCCTGAAGTTGGCTTACTTTTTTATAGCGATGTCCCTTTTAACTTTTCTGCTTCCCACCATAAAAAAGAGGATTTAGATTCGGGCAGCTCAAAAAGATTAACTCAAAAACACGTCCGATTATTAGAGCCTCAAAAGGATATCTTTCTAAATATAGATGGTTTTACTTCTGGTGTTGGTTGTGTAAATAGTTGGGGTGCCTTACCATTAGAACAATACAGACTACCATATGATAATTATCAGTACTCATATTGGCTAATTCCTAACCAACGCAATTAATAAACATATTTAAAAACTCATTTTATGACCAGTAACTTTCAATTTTTAGACTATGCCATATTTGTGGGCTATGCCATACTAATTTTAGGAGTAGGACTTTGGATGTCCAGAGACAAAAAAGGACATCAAAAAACTGCTGAAGATTATTTCCTTGCCAGTAAATCACTTCCATGGTGGGCAATTGGAGCTTCGCTCATAGCTGCTAATATTTCTGCGGAACAATTTATTGGAATGTCAGGATCAGGATTTGCCTCTGGATTAGCCATTGCTTCCTATGAATGGATGGCGGCTTTAACTCTTATCATTGTAGGAAAATATTTTCTTCCAATTTTTATTAAAAAAGGAATATATACCATTCCCGAATTTGTAGAAAAACGCTATTCGACAAATCTTAAAACTATACTTGCTGTATTTTGGATTGGACTTTATGTTTTTGTTAATTTAACTACCGTACTTTACCTAGGAGCTTTAGCTTTGGAGACAATTTTAGGGATACCCTTGATTTATGGGGTAATTGGCCTTGCACTTTTTGCTGCTGCTTATTCCTTGTATGGTGGGCTTTCTGCTGTGGCATGGACTGACGTGATTCAGGTTGTTTTTTTAATTTTAGGCGGAACAATAACCACTTATCTTGCCTTAAATACAGTCTCAGGAGGTGAAGGCTTTATTTCAGGATTGAAATCGGTATATCATGCTGTTCCTGAACGTTTTGCTATGATACTAAAACCAGAAAATCCAGAATATGTTAACCTGCCAGGAATTGGTGTGCTTGTTGGCGGCATGTGGGTTGCAAATTTATATTATTGGGGTTTCAACCAATACATCATTCAGCGAACATTGGCAGCTAAATCTCTTAAAGAAGCTCAAAAAGGGATATTGTTTGCCGCTTTTTTAAAATTAATTATTCCGCTCATTGTAGTTATTCCTGGGATTGCTGCCTATGTCATTATAAATGATCCAAACATTATGGCATCTTTGGGAGACTTAGCTTTACAAAATACGCCATCTGCTGATGCCACTGACAAAGCATATCCATGGTTATTACAATTACTTCCAGTTGGACTTAAGGGCTTGGCTTTTGCGGCACTTACAGCAGCAATTGTCTCTTCATTGGCCTCAATGCTAAATTCAACATCAACTATTTTCACAATGGATATTTATAAACAATATTTAGGCAGAGACACTTCTGATAAAACCATTGTATCTGTGGGGCGTATTTCCGCAGCAGTTGCACTTTTGATAGCAGTTTTTATTGCTCCTCTTTTGCAAAACCTTGGACAAGCATTCCAGTTTATTCAAGAGTATACCGGTGTGGTGAGTCCTGGAATATTAGCCGTATTTTTATTAGGGCTTTTTTGGAAACAAACCAGTAATCGTGGTGCTATTGTAGGTGCATTAGCTTCAATTCCGGTGGCTATGTATTTTAAAGTGGCTCCAAAAGGATGGTCAAATAGTACTCTTTTTGTTGATGTGCCTTTCATGGACCAAATGGGTTACACGGTATTAATTACGATGCTAATTATTATTGTCGTCAGTAAGTTAGAACACAAAAATAAGTTTGATAGCAAAGGGATTATTTTAACTGAAAATATTTTCAAAACATCTCCTTTGTTCAATATTGGGTCTTTTGCATTGATGCTTATTTTGACAGCGCTGTACGCTGCATTTTGGAGCTAGAAATATTAAAATTAAATCAAACTTCGAAGTCTTCTTGCTGCTTGTTCTGCTGTGATATCTCTTTGTGGCATCCCAAACATTTCATAACCAACCATGAATTTTTTTACGGTTGCACTTCTAAGCAAAGGGGGATAAAAACTCATGTGCCAATGCCAGTGGTTGTTATTTTTATTGTTAGTTGGTGCTTGGTGAATACCACTTGAATAGGGAAACGAACAATCAAATAGCTTGTCATACGCTTTGGTTATTATTGATATTGCTTCAGCAAAATCTACTTTCTCGTCCTTGCTTAGTTGGGTTATATTTTGACAATGTTTTTTAGGTAAAATCATTGTTTCGAATGGCCAGATGGCCCAAAAAGGCGTCAGTACAACAAAAGAATCATTTTTATAAATGACTCTTTCATTCAAATCCAATTCTTGGGTTAAATAATCTTTTAAAATGCTTCGCTGATTGGTATTGAAATATTTCTGCTGATGCTCGTCTTTTTTTATTATTTCATTGGGTAGTGTAGACTGACTCCATATCTGTCCATGAGGATGTGGATTACTGCACCCCATGACCGCTCCTTTGTTTTCAAAAATTTGTACATAATTGATATTCTCCATTTGCCCTAATTCTTCATACTGTTGACACCACGCTTCAATAACCTTTGCTATGGCCAAGACTTTCATATCAGCAAGACTTTTAGAGTGATCTGGGCTAAAACAAATCACTCTGCAAATACCACTTTCACTCTCGGCTTTTAATAAACCTTCATTAACACTGTAAGGAATGTAATTTTCTTTTAGTGCTGCAAAGTCATTTTGAAAAATAAATACATCATTATAGTCTGGATTTTGCTCGCCATTTATTCTGGTGTTTCCCGGGCATAAATAACACTCAGAGTCGTATTTTTTGGTTTTTCTCTTTGCAACAGTCTCATTTTGACCTTGCCATGGACGTTTTGATCGGTGCGGGGAGACTAGAATCCATTCTCCAGTTAAAATATTATACCTGCGGTGTGAATTGTGTTCAAGAAAATGATTCATATTTATATCTTAATTAAATGGGTTCCTTTTGAAATATTGACGTCATATATTGTACAGGGTTTTCCAAATGTTTCCAAAAATTTATGTTTTGTAGTAGTTTTAAAATCATCAATATTTTGTTGTTCTACTAAGTTAATAGTGCAACCACCAAAACCACCCCCCATCATTCTTGAACCATAAACAAAATCCATTGATTTTGTTGTTTCAACTAAAAAGTCCAATTCTTCACAGCTGACTTCATAGTTTTTTGAAAGGCCCTCGTGGGTTTTGTACATTAGAACCCCCATTAATTTAACATTCTGTTTTTTAATAGCCTTGGCAAATTCTTTTACCCGTTTATTTTCACGAATGACATAAAGGGCCTTGCTGTAATCCGATTTTGAAATTTGATCTTTGATTAGATTGAGGCTCTTTTCTGTAGTATCTCTGAGTGATTTTACGTTTAGCAAGTTTGCTATTTTTTCACAAACAGCTCTTCTATTATTATAGGCACTCTCCGAAAGGTCGTGTTTTACATTAGTATTAACTAAAACTAATTTCAATGATTTAAGTTTCAACTTGTAAGGGACAGACTTGGTGGTTCTACAGTCCAAAAACAAAGCACTTTTTTTCTTTCCCAACATACTAGCGTATTGATCCATGATTCCGCAATGAACACCCACAAAGTTGTGTTCAGCTTTTTGAGAAATTAAAATCATTTCACGTTATGTATCAACTCTTTACTCATATTGTTTTTGATTTTATTGAAATGTCCAATGTCCATTTAATATTAAATTTTTCTTTTGGATTTAATTTTTTCAGGCCAATACCGTTGTTAAAACTATCTGATACTCCAGTCATAGGTTCAATTGCAATGGCGTTTTCGTGTTTTGGTGTATAAAGTTGTAAGTATTTTGATTCATCAGAAATGGTTAGATTGGCACGGTATCTCTGCGTGTCAAAAGCCACATTGTTATCTTCCAAAACAAAAGCATCGTCTAAACTCATATTGTTAAGATATAGAGGGTTTGGAGTTTTTAAAACAGTAATCCCTGTTGTAATGTTACGTTCATCAGACTCTAAC
>JABAYZ010000044.1:0-932 GCA_018608735.1 Flavobacteriaceae bacterium
CTATGGAACCTTCTAAAGATCCAGTTGAACCCACTAGTGCCTTAGAAAAAGAGACTTCAAAGGAAACTCCTAAAGAAGGTTCGACGGCTTCCGAAACTTCAGATGAGGATCGTAAAAACGTGGAAGAAAAAACGGAGGAAGAAGAAAAAAAATCGATCAATTATGAAGCCCTTTCATTAGAAGATTTGATCGCTGAATTTGAAACCTTATTGAAAACTGAAAACATTCATAGTGTTCGGAACAGTATCAACGAAGTCAAAACTAATTTTAATGCTAAATTCAGTGCTTTAATTTCCGAGAAAAAAGAAGCCTTTTTGGCTGAAGGTGGCAACACTATTGATTTCGAATTCATAAGTCCTTTAAAGAAACAATTCAACGAATTATCTAAGACCTACAGAGAAAAACATCAGTCTTTTCAAAAAAACAGAACGGAAGAGCTCAATCAAAATTTAGAAATTCGTTTACAAATTATTGAAGAAATTAAAGGGTTGATTAATGTAGAAGGCGATATTAACTCGGCCTACAATACATTTAAAAATTTACAAGAACGTTGGAGAAATACTGGGCAGATTCCTTCTTCAGAAAATAATAATACTTGGAATAATTACCGCCACCATGTGGAGATTTTTTATGGGTTTTTACACTTAAATAGAGATCTTAGAGACTTAGATTTTAAGCATAATTTAGAACAAAAACAAAAAATTATTGTAAGTACTGAAGAGCTCGCTAATGAAACCGATTTAAATAGAGCTTTTAGAGAACTTCAAGCGCTTCACAAAATCTGGAAGGAGGAACTTGGTCCTGTTGCTAAAGAATATAAAGATGAACTTTGGGAACGATTTAGTGCGGCTACAAAAGTGATTAATGACAAACGTCAAGACTATTACAATCAACTTGAAGAAAAATTTGAAGAGAACCTAAAGATCAAGCAA
>JABAYZ010000044.1:942-4192 GCA_018608735.1 Flavobacteriaceae bacterium
AATTAAATGAAAAAACATGGTCAAGTTTTAAGGATGCTGTGAGAACATTTAATAAAAATAAAAACAACTATTACAAAAACTTAAAGAAAGACCAATCCGAAAACTACAAGAAAAAATTAGCATTGGTTGAAATCGCTGAGCAAAATAAAGACAGTGAAGACCTAGAAACAACTTTGGTTTTGATGAAAGACATTCAAAATAAATGGAAAACCATAGGTCATATTCCTCGTAAGGACAGTGATAAACTCTGGAAGCGTTTTAGAGGGGCCTGTAATGCGTTTTTTGATCGTTATCATGAACAAAAAAATAACGGTTCTGAAGAAGAAGTTGCAGCTTATGAACAAAAAGATAAGCTCTTAAAATCTCTTAAAGCATTTGAATTAAGCGATGATAAGGATAAAAATTTAGAGGCATTAAATCAATTTTCTAGCGAATGGAAAAAGCTTGGACAGGTTGTTCAAAGTAAGCGTTTTATTGATGGTAAATTTTACAAGACCCTTGATGATTTTTATTCGAAATTAGGCTTGGATAAAGAAGCGATGGAGGACCTAAAATACACCCTTAAACTTGAGACTTTGTCACAAGACCAAAGGTTGTTTAACAACGAAGTGACGTTCATAAGAAAAAAGATGGATGAGGTCAAAAGTGAAATCAATCAGCTAGAAAATAACCTTCAGTTTTTCTCTAATGTTAAGGATGATAATCCCCTAGTAAAAGAGGTGCATAAAAATATTGCCAAACATAAAGCGGCCTTACAAACTTGGGCTATAAAATATTCCAAAATAAAGAAACTAATACAGTAGCTGTTACTGTTTTTTTGCTTGGTCCCAATACACATCCATTTCCGCAAGCGTCATTTCCGAAAGTGACTTTTGTAGAGATTTGGCTTTAGCTTCTAAATATTGAAAACGCTTAATGAATTTTTTATTGGTGCGTTCCAGAGCATTTTCAGGGTTAATATCCAGAAAACGTGCATAATTTATTAATGAAAACAAGACATCTCCAAATTCATCTTCTATAGCATCTTGATTTTTGTTATCAATTTCTATTTTTAATTCCTCGATTTCCTCCTCAACTTTTTCCCAAACTTGATTCGAGTGTTCCCAATCAAATCCAACCCCAGCTACTTTTTCTTGAATTCTACTCGCTTTAACCAGAGCCGGTAAACTTTTTGGTACGCCTTCCAGAACACTTGATTTCCCTTCTTTAAGTTTAAGGTTTTCCCAATTTTGTTTCACTTCCGCTTCATCTTTTACTTTTACATCACTATAAATATGGGGATGTCTATGAATCAGTTTTTTACAGATATTATTGATCACATCTGCAATATCAAAATCATTTGTTTCGCTACCAATTTTGGCATAAAAAACAATATGGAGTAAAAGGTCCCCCAATTCATTTTTTACTTCTGGTAAATTTTTATCCAAAATAGCATCACCTAATTCATATGTCTCCTCTATAGTAAGATGACGAAGAGTATCCATGGTTTGCTTTTGATCCCATGGACACTGATCACGAAGTTCATCCATGATGGTTAAAAGGCGATCAAATGCTTCTAATTGTTCTGTTCTATTGGTCATTTTGATGGTTTAAAGTAATCGATGCTAGGCGTGTTTGACAGGCCTTAAATTCATTTAGTATGGACTCTACAATAGCAGAAACAGAAGCTATATCATCGATAAGTCCCGAAATTTGTCCTATTTCTAATTCGCCTTCTTCTAAATCGCCCTCAAACATACCGCGTTTGGCACGGGCTCTTCCTAAAAGAATTTTTAAATCTTCGGGGGTTGGAGACGTTTTATATAACTGTTGTAAATCTTGATAAAATTTATTTTTCAAAAGTCGAACCGGTGCTAATTCTTTCAGCGTTAATTGTGTATCTCCCTCCTTGGCTAGAAGTACTGCGTTTTTAAAAGCGTCATGCGCTGAGGATTCTTTGCTCGCCACAAAACGACTTCCAATTTGAACGCCATCGGCTCCCAATGCCATGGCTGCCATCATTCCATTTCCGGTCGCAATGCCCCCAGCTGCGATTAATGGAACTGAAATTTGCGGACGTACCATAGGAATAAGTGTAAGCGTTGTAGTTTCATCTCGACCATTATGACCACCAGCTTCAAAACCTTCGGCGACAATGGCATCCACTCCCGCGTCTTGAGCTTTTAAAGCAAATCTTAAGCTACTTACCACATGTACTACAGTGATGCCGCGTTCTTTTAGCCATGACGTCCAAGTCATTGGATTCCCGGCAGAAGTAAACACAATTTTTACACCCTCTTCCAGCACGATTTGTAGCAGCTCCTCAATGTTAGGATACAGCATCGGGATGTTGACCCCAAAGGGTTTTGAGGTCGCTTTTTTACAGTTTTGAATGTGGGTTCGAAGCACTTCTGGATACATAGAACCTGCACCAATTAAACCTAAAATACCTGCATTACTCGCCGCCGAAGCTAGTTTCCAACCACTATTCCACACCATACCAGCCTGAACAATAGGATATTGAATTCCGAAAAGTTGAGAGACTTTATTTGTATTTGTTGAACTCATTTAAACTGATTGAATTAGGGTGAAAATTAGTCATTTTTTATCTAATTGAAGACTTTTTTAGTTGGATAGCATCGCATCTCAAGTTGAAAAAGACAAAAACTAGATGAAAACGAGCCATTTTTTTGCAGATTGAAAACCTTAAATGGGTTCGTTTTTTATAAGGTTAAGAAATGACTCCAGAGCCCACTAATTCATCTTCTAAATACCAAGCCACAAACTGCCCCTCCGTAATGGCGGATTGAGGAGACTCAAAAGCGACATAAAGGCCATCATTAGTGGCGTATAAAATAGCACTATCGAGCTGCTGACGGTAGCGAATACGTGCCATCACTTTAAGCGACTCCCCTATTTTAAGTTCTAAATCGGTGCGTACCCAATGTACTTCGGACGGCTGCACCAATAACACCGAGCGATACAGACCGGGATGGTTTTTCCCTTGTCCTGTGTATATTATGTTGTCCACAACATCGGTATCAATAACAAAAAGTGGTTCTATTGTTCCCCCAACAGCCAAGCCTTTGCGCTGCCCTTTTGTAAAATAATGCGCCCCTTGATGGGTTCCAACAACGACACCATCAGCAGTTGTATATTTAATTTTCTGAGCTCTGTAATTCAACTCCTCTTCTATGGTCTCAAAGTTGGGAGCTCTGGTTTGATAATCTTCAAAACTCTCTGGAATTTCAATGATCTGCCCTTCTTTTGG
>JABAYZ010000011.1 GCA_018608735.1 Flavobacteriaceae bacterium
CCACACACACGGATTGGGCGATTGATTTTTGATTTCAGGTATTTAACTTGATGCTTAATTGGATATTTTTTAAACTCAGGACTTATTATTACATTTAATTTTTGAGTTAAAAACAGTGCTATTTCTTTTATTTTTGTTTTTGATACCTCTGTCACCTCTAAATCTTTTGCATAAATAAATATTTGATTTTGAATTTTTAGCAGAAGCCCAGCAAGTGCTTTTTTATAGCTAACTACTTCGTTTAAATACTTATTAACTACGACATTATCTACGTTTTTAATAAAAATAACATCCGCATCAATTTGGTTTAAATTTTTTATTAATGCGCCATGACCAGATGGTCGAAACAATAGTTTGTTATTAAGTCTAAAGGGTTGGTTTTTTAAATCTACCGCCAGCACATCCGTATTGGGATCCTGATTTGAAAACGTAATGTCAAACTTGGTATTCGTTTTAGTCTCTATCAATTGTTGAATGGATTCGAATTTAGTTTCAAACTGTTCTAAATGAGCTTTAGTAATTGTAAAATGTAACACGGCTTTACCATTTACAGAAGCATAATGTGCTGCTTCAAATAGGTGTTCTTCAAAAGCCGTTGAAATGTGGTTTTTATATTTATGAAATGGTAGCAACCCTTTGGGGATGTTTGCATAGTTTAAATACGTTTCTTTTAAGAGTGTTTGAACAAATAAAAGGCGCTTCTGGTCCAATGTAAGTAGATCATAGTCTGGTATAGTAGCACGCATTTTAGTCACGGCGTCATCATGAAATGGGAGTTTTTCTACGGTCACAAAAAACAAAAATAATTCTGTAATTTTATGCTTATTTATGTAGGAGTTAATCGATTCTTTTTTAGGGTCATAATCATCCAAAAACTGATGTAATACCTTAAACATTCTAGAAGCTGCCCCAGAAGCTGGAGTAAACTTAACTATGGAAAGCGACGCTCTGTGTGCTTCATAAATGTCAATCAAGTCCTGTAACTCTGAATCAGAAAGTTTTAGGATTCCATTTCCTATGGTAGCCGAGGACTGTAAGTTAACGCACAACGGCGGCGACTTATAATGCTCTAATTGCTTATCAACATCAGCCAAGCTAAGTCCTAAGCTTTCTATATGTTTTATGTCAGAGGGGGAATAGTTCAAATTTTAGGTATTAGTCGTTCATTAATATAGTTAGTAGCAAAATTTAATCGATCCACTTTCGAACCGCTCAAAACAACATAAGGTAAAGCCTGGTTTTGTAGAGCGTTTTCAAATGCTGAAAACATTTTGTTTCGCTCATTGGGCTTATCTCTTAAATCATCTACCACCCATGGAACGTCAATATCGCATAAAAAGTATAAATCATACTGATTTTTATTGGCGTAATGAGCAATGGAAGAATCACAATATCCCTGATAATAAATTTCAGAGTATACTTTAGTTTCTAAAAGATTGGTGTCACAAAACAACAGTTTATCTGCTTTGGCTGCACCTGCATTCTCTAATTGCATTTGACCTATAGCTATTGGTAATAAGTCAGAGCGTTCACACGTTTTTTTTTCTAAATCCCATTTATCTTGAAGGTACTCACGTGCATATTCAGGAACCCAAAGGGTTTCATAATAGTCTGCCAACGCCTTTGACAAGGTTGTTTTTCCTGTTGATTCTGGGCCAAATAAAACTACTTTTACGCAGCTTGAAGGGTGTTGTTCAAGTGTTTTCTCCATGCTAAAAATCCAAATATTGCTAAAATTGTAAAACCTAAATACTGTAAACTTGTAAATGTAAATCCTTTATAAAAATATAAAGGCACCGAGATGATATCTGCTACTATCCAAAAAATCCAGTTTTCTATTTTTCGTTTAGCCATCAACCACATTCCCACAAAAAACAACGCTGTGGTTAGGGTATCTACATAGGCCACCCAGCTCGTCCACATTTCAAAAAATTGATAAATGGCATAGACAAATATTAGAGTGGCTATAAAAATAATAACCCCCATCAACTTTTCGCGTTTTGTGGTTTCTGATATAGGCGTTACGTTTTCAGAATCTACCTTTCGAGTCCAGATGTACCATCCGTATAAACTCATTATAAAGTAGTAACCATTAATCATCATATCTCCTAATAGTTGCCATTTAAATAATAAATATACAAATATAGATGTGCTTATTAGTCCCGTTGGAAACACCAAAACATTATTTTGTTTGGAGCACCAAACAGAGACAAACCCAAAGAGGACTGCTGTTATTTCTAGAAATACATCTATAGAACTAGAATTACTGTATTGTTCAAACAAAAAATTAAAAATGTGGTTCATATTCACTGCGATCGCTTTTTACGATTTTCATATTTAAAACTACATGATCAATATCATCAAAAGATGCTTTGATTGTAGCATTCAAAAATAACATTAAAGAATCATATTCTCCATAAATTTGGGTGCTTAATGGATTTTCAATGACTTTAAATTCAGAGTGGTGAAGTGCTCTTATAAAATCTATTATTGGAAGTTCAAAATCTGCTTGCAAAGGCATAAGTGTGAATTCTACAGAAATATTCATGATCCTTAAATTAAAAGTTAGGTATAACGACTGCACAACCAAACCCTTCAAATTCCATGAAAATCGCTTTATACTTGAGTCTTAAATTATCATGAGCAATCCAAGCAGTTGTACTGTTGGAGTCTGAACCAAAGGGGAGTACCAAAAAATGTGTTTTGAATACCATCCCTGGGGTAGCAAATAATTTATAAAGTGATTCTTTTACACACCATATCCAAGTCAATTTTTGAACCAAATTGGGGTTATTTGCATCTAGATAAGAGGCTTCATAGCCAATAAACTTTGTAGCGATTTTAGTGATTTTATCTCGTTGTTTTTCAATATCAACGCCTACTGCTCTCGAACTTACCACCACCGCTGAGAAGTTGTAGGAATGTGTGATAGATATGTATTTTCCATCTTTTAAGTGTGGTTTACCAAAGGAATCATAAATCAAGTCGTTATCTGTATACCCAAATTCGGCTAATAGCATTCGAACACTTAGAAAACCCCGTTGGTGTAATTCACTTTTCATTCCATTTACACGCTCCAGGCTTTCCGGTTTTAAAACCAGTTGATCGAAGAAAAAAGCCTTAGATTCGGAGATTTTCCAGATTTTAACAATAGTTTGTGAATTTAAATCAAGTGATTTATAAAGTGGCATTTAATTTTTAACAAGTTAATAGTTACCTTTGCAATGTAAAATAATTCAAAAACGAAAGTACACTAATTTATAGGTTAAAACCAAATAGTGCATTTAAAAAACTGCCTTATGAACGTAAAAACTATTCCTTACACCCCTTACAAAGTAAAAGACATTTCTCTTGCAGATTGGGGACGCAAAGAAATTGAACTTGCTGAAGCTGAAATGCCAGGCCTAATGAGCCTTCGAGAAGAATATAAAGATAGTCAGCCACTAAAAGGTGCTAGAATTGCAGGCTGTTTGCATATGACCATACAAACTGCTGTTCTTATTGAAACGCTTGTAGCACTTGGTGCAGATGTCACTTGGAGCTCTTGTAATATCTTTTCAACACAAGATCATGCAGCAGCAGCAATTGCGGCAGCAGGAATCCCTGTCTATGCATGGAAAGGTTTAAGTGAAGAAGAATTTGATTGGTGTATCGAACAAACCTTGTTTTTTGGAGAAGACCGTCAACCTTTAAATATGATTTTAGATGATGGAGGGGATTTAACGAACCTAGTGTTTGATCATTATCCAGAACTAATGGCCGGAATAAACGGCTTAAGTGAAGAAACAACTACAGGCGTACACCGTTTGTATGAGCGAATGAAAAACGGTACGTTATCAATGCCTGCAATCAACGTAAATGATTCTGTCACTAAAAGTAAGTTTGACAACAAATATGGTTGTAAAGAAAGTGCTGTAGATGCTGTGCGTCGAGCAACGGATATAATGCTTGCTGGAAAACGCGTAGTGGTATGTGGCTATGGTGATGTAGGTAAAGGTACTGCTGCTTCTTTTCAAGGAGCTGGTAGTATTGTTACAGTCACAGAAGTAGATCCTATTTGTGCTTTACAAGCTGCTATGGATGGTTTTGAAGTGAAAAAACTAGAAACTGTTTTACCAACCGCTGATA